>JAOUGF010000128.1 GCA_029857925.1 Gammaproteobacteria bacterium | reverse complement strand
AACTCGAGCTGATGCTTGCACCTCCGGGTGCGGAGGGACATCTACTTGGGACGGATTTTATGGGTCGAGATACGTTTACGCGTTTGATTTTGGGTATAAAAGCGTATTTCATACCAGGACTACTTTCAATTGTAGTGGCACTCTTGTTGGGTGGTGTCTTTGGTATTCTCAGCGGATACTATGGCGGAAAATATGATACTACCATCACCTACATTACCAACATCATTGATTCGTTTCCGCGGCTTGTATTGATGTTATTGGTGGTTGCTGCGTTTAAGCCCGATATTTATTACATCATGTTTGTCTTGGGCATCACTAACGCACCATTGGTGGCGCAACTTATCAAGGGCAAAATATCGATGTTGCGGCAGAAGAATTTTGTCGAATCCGCGATTGCGTTAGGTATTCCCGACAGCATAATTATATTTAAACATATTTTGTGGTTCAACTGCCGCTCCTATCTCATAATTCAAGCAACGTTAGGTATGGGAGAGGCCATCTTAATGGAGAGCGCGTTAAGCTACCTAGGATTCGGGGTTCAAGAACCGACACCTTCTTGGGGAAATATGGTACAACAAGGCGCGAATTACCTGTTACAGGGACAGTTCTGGGCCTCTACCATCCCCGCATTAGCGATTATGGTCACCGTACTGGGCTTCTATTTGCTTGGTGATGGCCTGAACAATATGTTAGAGGGGAAACGTCAATCATGAGCACCTCTCCGTTATTAAAAATTGAGAATCTGCGAACCTATTTTTATTCCCGCGCCAAACAGGCCTTTATACGCTCCGTAGATGGGGTGGATTTGGAAGTGAATAAAGGAGATACGCTGGGTATCGTCGGCGAAAGCGGCAGTGGTAAAAGCGTCACAATGCTTTCGATTATGGGACTTATTGCGGCACGGCCCGGGATAATCTCTGGCGAGGTATGGTATCAAGGGGAAAAAAGAATCAATTTGCTGGATGGATTGAAAGATCATCTCAATGTTACGGAAGAGAACGGGCGGGTTATGGGCATCGAAAAAGAAGATGCGCAGTGGCAACGGCGTTTAGAAGCAAATATGGAGGGAATACGCGGGAAGGAAATTGCGATGATTTTTCAAAACCCAAAATCCGCGATGAACCCGTTTTTTACGATAGGGCATCAGATCGTAGAAAATATTATCAAACATACGCCCTATAAAGCACGTGAGGAGGCGAAGGATCGCGCACTTTATTGGTTAGATAGAGTAAAAATCGATTCGCCCAAGTTGCGCTTTTTTAATCATCCCTATGGACTTTCCGGCGGTATGTGCCAACGCGCAATGATTGCGATGGCGTTGTCATCCGAGGCGAAATTACTCATCGCGGATGAACCCACTACGGGTTTGGACGCAACAATACAATCAAGGATTGCGGATCTCCTTGAGGAATTGCGTGAGCAGACAGGTGTTACGATCGTGATTATCAGCCATGATATGGGCGTGATCGGTAGGCTGTCTAACAAAATCGCCGTCATGTACGGTGGTCGCGTGATGGAATCCGGTCCTTCTGCGGCTGTGATCGATCACTCTGATGGCAAATCCCATCCCTATACTGAAGCGCTACTGAAATCAATCCCTAAAGAAGACAATCTTTCAACGCAAGGGCACCTGAATTCCATAGACGGTGAGGTACTCGATACGATCAATGTCCCCAAAGGCTGTCGGTTCGCGACACGTTGCCAACGCATCAATAAATCAATAGAAGAAAGATGCAAGAGCGAAGAACCACCGCTGGCTGACGTCTCTACGGGCCATAAAATTAGATGTTGGCTCTATGCCGACTAGTCTTTTTGATCGCACCAATAGGCTTACGGAGTAAATATATGAACGACGCCATATTAAAAGTAACCGACCTGAAAAAACATTTTTCGCAGGGGAAAGGGGTGATGTCGTTTCTGCAAAAACAAACGATACCCGCGGTGGATGGCGTCAGCTTTGAGGTGAATAGCCAGGAAACGTTAGGCTTGGTAGGTGAGTCGGGTTGCGGGAAGACTACCACTGGCAAACTTATTTTGAAATTATCTCAACCCACTTCAGGGAGCATCGTTTACGACGGCATAGATATTGTGCCAATGACGAACAGAAATTTTCGTCCGATGAGATCCAAAATTCAAATGATTTTTCAGGATTTGGATGCCGCGCTGAACCCTAAAATGCGCATCGGACAAATCTTGAGCGAGACCATTAAAATTCATCACAAAGAATTAGATGACAGCGCGGTCAATACGCGTATGTATGAATTGTTGGAAATGGTAAATCTGAAAAAGAATAAGCTTTCCAATTTTCCTTCTGAACTTTCAGGGGGGGAAAAACGCCGCGTCGGCATAGCACGTACCTTATCCGTCAACCCAAAATTCATCGTCGCAGACGAGCCTACCAGCGCGCTGGATGTGTCGATACAAGCGCAGGTTATCAACCTTATGGTGGATCTGCAAAAGCAATTAGGGCTTTCTTATTTGTTTATTACCCATGATTTGCGCCTAATGGAATTAGTGAGTCACCGTGTTGCGGTGATGTACCTGGGTAGGATAGTCGAAATTGGGGGCGCTAAACAGGTCGCCAAGCACCCTCATCATCCTTATACTGAAATTTTGTGGTCCTCGCTACACGTCAAACAGAGCAAGACCATCGTCAAGGCACCTAAACTTGCGAATACTGCAGCATGGGATGTATTTGATTTTTCGAGTGAAGATCAGGGCTGCCGCTTTGCCCCGCGGTGCCCGATCTTTGCTGAAAAGGGTCAACCGGATCAATGTAAGCAGCAGGCGCCTACATTAAAATCCTGCGGTGAGGGTCACCAGGTCGCTTGTCATTTCCCCTTGTAGTCTTGGTAAGGTATAATCCGCCCCTATAATTTGCGCTGTCGCATTTGTAGAGGACGGGAATGTACTTTATTGTTCAACTGTGTGCGTTGCTACTAGCCGTAGCCATCGGCGCTGTCGCGTTTAGCGTTGGTCCGGTGATCGTCTTTGTGCGCGTGCAAGGCGCGGAATTTTTATTGAATGACGCCGTCCTCATCCCCGCATTGATTGCCGCGTTTGCGCTTGTAATATTGACTATTTATGCAAGCTTTCGCGTACACCGTTTTAATCGGCCGCTTATTTTGAGCGCTGCGGGCGGTCTGGCGGTGCTGTTGGGCCTTTGGCTATCAGGGCCTTTGGCTGCGGTGGGTTATCTTTTCACGTTTTGGGCCATATTTGAAGACTATAATGTTCTAACACAATTAAAAGAAGGTAAGTAGTGGCCTGTGCCGCTTTGATCGTTGGCGCGTGAAAACCACTAATTTGTCAATTATATATAATTTGATTCACAGTCACTACCACATTCCCTCTTTTGTGCCCGAGTTCATCATATTTGTGTGTATCTACCATCCCCTCAAATGGGAAAATCTTGTCTATAACGGGCATTATTTTCCTGTTTCCGCCAGAAGGGTTAGCCGTTCCAGTGTTTGTTTATTAAATGGCACATGGCCAGACCCAATCTTGCATGTACGCATAATGTATATTATGTTAAATAGTATATTTTTACCCGTTACATTCAGACCTTCTACTTGGCGTCCCTTGATCGAGTTTTTAAAGTTGTCCCTAAATCGTTAGCCCGCTAATTTCTGGCGTTTGGCTTTATTTAGTATTGACTGTAGTGTCTGTTCAAGATGGAAGGCTAGGTCTTTGTCTTTATGCAAGACATAATCGGGGTCAATTTCTCGGTTGCTACGTTGCTGAAGCGCATTGCTGGATGTAATCAGTACCGTATGTATGGTTTTATTTCTCCGTTCCGATAATCTCACGGCCGCAATCAGTGCGCTACCGGTGAGTAATGGCATTTCCGCGTCCGTAATGAGTATGTCATAGGATGATGTCAACAACTGGAGTAATGCGCTATAACTATTGTCGGACAATTCCGACTCTATGCCGAGTTCGCTCATAATTCCTTTACAAAAACTGGAAACTACGCGTGAATTCGTGACGATTTTCGCCTTTAGCGGTCGAATGGCATTTTGATCCTGCTCCTGCAACATGGCGAGTTCTGCTTCAACTTCGGAGAAATCCGTTACGCCTGCCGCGGCTTTCTCTGCGGTATCTTTTAATAAATCTAAAAACTGCAAACAAGATTTAATATCTTCTCTTTTTAGTTGAGGTGTAGCGCTATTATCCCCGACCGTTCTTAGATAGTTTTCAAATTTATGACATATCGTCGAAATGATAAAAAAACCATAGGTGCCGCCGCTACCCTTTAGGCTATGAATGTGTCGAAAAATTGAATTAAAGGTCTCTCCTGAGTGGTCCCCGTTTTTTTCAACGTTAAGCAGTTCGGATTCTATCCGGTCTAACCGTTCTGGCAACTCGTCGATATAATTTCGTTTAAGTTTGGTGAGGAAATCCAAACCTAATTTCTGCTCATCGCTGCTTGACATTTGCAACCACCTTGACACGCACCCAATACATGCCAGTTTATCGCACGTAATAGGCCAATATTTACATGATCTAAAGTGTGAGCATTTTCAACGCGGATGTGCCGTCTTCCAATATTTAATTTTCTTATTTACACTGACTAATTCCACAGCTTTTAATTTGCCTTCCAATTCCGCCAGTGGAAATACGGCCTTGGCCACGCCCGAATATTTTGCGATATTTAAATAAAAATAAGCATTTTGTAGATCACGATGCACTCCTTTGCCTTCCGCAAAGAGTAAACCTAAGTGAAAGATTGCCAGTGCATGGCCTTGGTCAGCCGCCACACGATACCATTTTACTGCTTCTTCAAAATTTTGCAGCGTCCCTTCCCCTGTCGCGTGCATATTGGCGAGCTCATATGCGCCCTCCGCATACCCTTGCATCGCCGCATCACCGTACCAGCGTAATGCCTGTGTAAAATCTCGTTTCGTACCTTGTCCATTGTGATACATGTGACCATATGCCACTTGCGCTTCTTTGTCGCCCTGTAACGCTGCCGCTTGTATCCACATAAACGCTAAACCTATGTCAGTCGCGACACCGTTTCCATCCTTATACATTGTGCCAAGTAACATTTGCGCCCTTGCAATGCCCTGTTTTGCCATCGGCAGCAATATTTCCACCGCTTTTTTGTATTCCTGTCGAACATACGCCTGGCGACCCTCTTCTAACGTGTGAGCACACAACGGATGACCGTACGCCATAGTAGCAAGTAACACAATTCCAACCCTAAATCCTCGATTAATGGAACTTGACATAATAATTCCTTGTTGAGACTAACTAATTATTGCGCTAACTGCATAATAGGCTTAAGATTTTAGAATGGTCTGCCGCTATCATAGCCATTCATCACCGCCAATCATCTCCAGTATATTTTACGTGTGATCGTCGGCGAGCTTGTTGATGTTCGACAGATTTTAGCAATAGGAGGTGCATAAGTCATGTCAATATACCTTATCATAATAGCGGCTATTGGCGCAGTCTGGGTAATGGCCTATTTTAAGGCGCCCATTTTAGTCTGGAGTATCGCCCTCCTGCTGGCGCTGGCCTATTGCCAGGGGTGGGGACAACTTTCCATTCTTGATCAACCGGTGGCCTTGGCGCTCATCACCGCCGTGATTTTATTTGCGAATATTCCGCCCTTGCGCAGGATTTTCACCAATATCATCCTGAGTGTGTTTCGACGCATACTCCCGCCCATGTCACGCACAGAACGCGAGGCGATAGAGGCAGGCAGCGTTTGGTGGGATGCGGAGCTTTTTAGCGGGCGTCCGAATTGG
This sequence comes from Gammaproteobacteria bacterium, assembly GCA_029857925.1. Classification (GTDB taxonomy): domain Bacteria; phylum Pseudomonadota; class Gammaproteobacteria; order S012-40; family S012-40; genus CAKKRP01. Next base: position 602 of record JAOUGF010000128.1, on the reverse strand, counting down.
CGCCAATTGATGGATTTTCCAACTCCCGTATTGACGGCGGAAGAACAGGCGTTTTTGGACGGGCCCGTAGAACGCCTATGTGAAATGATTAATGATTATAAAATTAATCACGAAGATATGGATCTACCGCCCGAGGTCTGGCAGTTTATTAAGCAGAATAAATTTTTCGGTATGATTATTCCGAAAGAATACGGTGGACTTGCGTTTAGTGCATTGGCGCATTCCAGTGTCGTGATGAAAATCGCGAGCCGCAGCATCGCGAGCGCGGTAACGGTCATGGTGCCCAATTCTTTGGGCCCGGCCGAGCTTTTGTTGCATTATGGTACCAAAGAACAAAAGGATTACTATTTACCGCGTCTTGCCGTCGGCACGGAAGTCCCCTGCTTCGCGCTGACCAGTCCAGAGGCCGGTAGTGACGCCGGTGGAATCCCGGATTACGGAATCGTGTGCCGTGGCGAATTTGAAGGCAAAAAAAATGTCTTGGGAATACGCGTTACGTGGGACAAGCGTTACATTACGTTGGGGCCCGTCGCGACGATCTTGGGGCTTGCATTTAAACTATACGATCCGGATCATTTGTTAGGCAGCGAAAAAGAGTTGGG
>JAOUGF010000127.1 GCA_029857925.1 Gammaproteobacteria bacterium | reverse complement strand
CCAACTGTTCGGCGGAGACGGGGCTCTGCGTGATTTCAAGATTTTCTTTATTCAACAGCGCGGATAAATCACCCATCGTCCAATTGGCCGCGAGCTTCGGCGAACCCGACACCCGCGCAACGGTTTCGTAATAATAGGCCATTTCTTTGGTGGACGTGAGCACGCCCGCATCATAGGCGGAGAGTTGATAATCGCGTATAAACCGCTGTTTTTTCTCGTCCGGCAATTCCGGCATGCTGAGGCGCACGGTGGCGATGAATTTTTCGTCGATGTCTAACGGCAACAAGTCGGGGTCAGGGAAATAACGATAGTCATTCGCCTCTTCCTTGCTGCGCATAGACCGCGTCTCATTCTTGTCTGCGTCGTACAAGCGCGTTTCCTGCACGATCTTGCCGCCGGATTCGATGATTTCGATTTGGCGTTCGACTTCAAAGTTGATTGCGCGTTCTAAAAAACGAAATGAATTGACGTTTTTTATTTCGGCGCGTGTGCCCAGTTTTTTCTCACCCTTGGGTCGCACCGAGACATTGGCGTCGCAGCGGAAAGAGCCTTCCTGCATATTGCCGTCGCAGATTTCCAGATAGCGCACCAACGAGTGAATTTTTTTGGCATACGTGACGGCCTCTTTGGCCGAACGCATATCGGGTTCCGAAACTATCTCAAGCAACGGCGTACCGGCGCGGTTTAAATCGATGCCGCTCATCCCGTGGAAATCTTCGTGCAACGATTTTCCTGCGTCTTCCTCCAAATGCGCGCGGGTGATGCCTATGGTCTTGACCGCGCCCTCGTCGAGTTCGATATCCAAGCTGCCCCGTTGCACCACCGGTAATTCAAATTGACTGATTTGGTAGCCCTTAGGCAGATCCGGATAAAAATAATTTTTGCGTGCAAACACCGAACGCGGCGCAACGGTCGCACCGACAGACAAGCCGAATTTGACCGCCATGCGCACGGCGTCCTCGTTCAACACCGGCAACACGCCGGGCATCGCCAAGTCGATATTGCAGGCCTGCGTGTTCGGCGCGGCGCCATACGCGGTGGAGGCGCCGGAAAATATTTTACTGCGCGTGGCCAATTGCGCGTGAATTTCCAGGCCGATAACGGTTTCCCATTCCATAAAATGAATGCCTCGTTTACTTGAATGCCGCGGGAATGCGTGTATGCCAATCGGTCGCCTGTTGGAATTTATGCGCGACGTTTAACATACGCGCCTCGTCGAAATAATTGCCTATCATTTGCAGCCCGACGGGCAGGTTATCGACAAATCCGGCGGGCAACGACATGCCCGGCAGCCCCGCCAAATTCACCGCGATAGTATAAATATCCGACAAATACATCGTGACCGGATCATCGGTCTTTTCACCGATACCGAAGGCCACGCTAGGTGCGGTCGGGCCCATGATGACATCTACCTTTTTAAAGGCCTCGACAAAATCCTGCGTCATCAAGCGGCGCACGCGTTGCGCTTTGATGTAATAGGCGTCGTAATAACCCGCGGACAACACATAGGTGCCGATCATGATACGGCGCTTGACCTCGGCGCCGAAACCTTCGCCGCGTGAACGTTTATACAAGTCTTCGAGGTTGTGCGGGTTAGCGCAACGATAACCATAGCGCACACCGTCGAATCGCGCCAGATTCGAGGAGCATTCGGCGGGGGCGATAACGTAATACGCGGGTACCGCGAGCTGGCTGTTCGGCAGGCTGATGTCGATGACTTCGGCACCGAGTTTTTTATATTCGGCGATCGCGTCTTGGATGACCTGCGCCACTTTGGGGTCCAGACCCGCGCTGAAATATTCCTTGGGCAGGCCGATACGCAGGCCTTTTAAAGAATCGTTGAGGGTCTTGGTATAATCGGGCACCTCGCGATTGACGCTGGTCGAATCACGCACATCAAAACCGGCCATCGCGTTCAACATCAGCGCGGCGTCTGCGGCGGTGCGTGTCATCGGCCCCCCTTGATCCAGGCTGGACGCGAACGCGATCATGCCATAGCGTGACACGCGGCCATAGGTCGGCTTGATGCCGGTGATACCGCACAACGCGGCCGGTTGGCGGATCGAACCGCCGGTATCGGTGCCGGTCGCCGCTGGGGCGAGGCCTGCGGCGACGGCGGCGGCCGAACCCCCGGAGGAGCCACCAGGCACCTTGGCGGTGTTCCACGGGTTTTTGACCGCGCCGAAAAAACTGGTTTCATTCGACGAGCCCATCGCGAACTCGTCCATATTGGTCTTACCCAGCATCACCATGCCGGCGGCATCGAGTTTTTCAACCACGGTCGCGTTATAGGGCGCAATGAAATTATCAAGCATACGTGAGCCGCAGGTGGTCTTCACCCCTTGCGTGCAAAAGATATCTTTTTGCGCCAATGGAATCCCGGTCAACGGGCCACCCTTACCGGCGGCGCGTTGTGTGTCGGCTACTCGGGCCTGCGTCAGCGCGCGCTCGGCGGTCACCGTCACAAAACTGTTCAACCCGGGATCTAGGCGTTTAATGCGTTCCAAATAGGTCTGCGTCAGTTCAACGCTGGAGATCTTTTTGGCTTGCAACTCTTGCGAGAGTTGCGCAAGCGTAAAGTTTGACATGTAGCTTCCTCAAGACAGTGGCGGTGGCCGTGCTTTCTCTAATACAATGAATTACAATCTGTTAGTGCCTCGACGTGGCTTATATCGCGCGGTGAATTCAAACACGCTTTACGATGATTTAACCGCACCGATTGACCGGCATATAGTTTGCTATTGGTTTGACATCCCTATCCAATGCGCAAGTTTACTCTAGGGTAGCTTGAATTGCCGCAAACCGGAACGCTTAACATCGCGACCTTCCTGTTTGCAGCGCTACTAGCCGCCACGCATGGGTCATTCAATGACCTTGGGCACCAGGTAGAGCCCACCTTCCACTTGGGGGGCGATGCGTTGAAACAAGGCATGTTCGTCGCCTGCGGTGACGACATCCGGGCGCAAACGCTGTGACATCGGCAGTGGATGGGCCAGGGGTTCGATGTGAGTGGTGTCAACGACCGCCATTTGTTCGACTAAATGTAAGATGTTGGTTAGGTTTTGAGCGTAGACTGGTACATCGTTGGCATCGAGTGCCAGGCGCGCGAGGTGCGCGATCTTTTCGATGTCGGTCTGTTTAAGGTCAGACATGGGGGCTCCCGGTGTGGCAATGGCGCGTGAAAACGCAAACGTTATCATATCCGGTGCTTGTCCAAAACCCCTAGACATTGTTAGAGTAACGAGTTTTATGCATTTTATGATATCTCCCACACACTTAGGGGCAAAGGACACACATGTTCGGGCGTTTTAAAGGTCTATTCTCCAACGACCTCTCAATTGATCTGGGCACGGCGAACACATTGATCTACGTGCGCGGCAAGGGGATCGTACTCGCGGAACCTTCGGTCGTAGCGATACGCCAAGAGCGTGGCCCCGGCGGCCCCAAATCCATTGCGGCGGTCGGCCTGGAGGCCAAGCGCATGCTGGGCCGCACCCCAGGCAACATCACCGCGATCCGCCCGCTGAAGGACGGCGTCATCGCCGACTTTACGGTCACCGAAAAGATGTTGCAGCACTTCATCATGAAGGTGCATGAAAACCGTTTCTTCCGCCCCAGCCCGCGTGTGTTGGTGTGCGTGCCGTGCGGCTCCACTCAAGTCGAACGTCGCGCGATCCGCGAATCGGCGGCCGGTGCGGGCGCGCGCGAAGTCTATCTGATTGAAGAGCCGATGGCCGCGGCGATCGGCGCCGGCATGCCAATCGGCGAGGCCAGCGGCTCGATGGTCGTCGATATCGGTGGTGGCACGACTGAGGTTGCGGTGATGTCGCTCAACGGTATCGTGTATTCCGCGTCGGTACGTATCGGCGGCGACCGCATGGACGAGGCGATCATCAACTATGTGCGACGTAATTATGGCACTTTGATCGGTGACGCAACGGCGGAACGCATTAAGTTCGAGATCGGCACCGCCTATCCCAGCGACGAGGTACGTGAGATCGAGGTGCGCGGACGTAACTTGGCAGAAGGCGTGCCGAGGAGCTTCACGCTCACCAATAACGAAATCCTCGAGGCGCTGCAAGAGCCGTTGTCCGGTATCGTCAGCGCGGTCAAGGCCGCGTTGGAACAAACTCCGCCTGAACTGGGTTCGGATGTCGCCGAACGCGGCATGGTATTGACCGGCGGTGGCGCGTTGCTACGCGACCTGGATCGCCTATTGATGGAAGAAACCGGCCTGCCGGTAATCGTTGCCGAAGACCCGCTTACCTGCGTCGCGCGGGGCGGCGGTCGTGCGTTGGAAATGATCGACGAACACGGCGGCGAAATCTTTGCGGTAGAATAGTTCAGGTTTGGCGAGTTATTCCCTACAACCCCTCCCCCTGCATCATCGTGAAAACGACCCTGTTCAGGGTGTGCAGGACTGGGGTTGGATCGTTTGGTAGATAGTTTATGTTTAAGCTGACTGGCGGAGGCCGTTATTAAACCGCTATTTTATGGGGAAGGCGCAACCCTGCGCCTGGTGGTGCTGGTCTTGGTGTCGGTGTTATTGATGATCGCCGACCACCGCGTGCATTATTTAGAAAGCGTCCGCGCCTCGTTGGCCACCATCGTGTATCCCGTGCAGTTTGTCGTCGACGCGCCCGTCTCGATGTCAAATTGGCTAGGTGACAATCTCACGACACGCGCGACGCTGCAAGAAGAAAATCAACGTTTACGCGCCGAAGAAACGGTGCTGAAGGCACAGTTGCAACGCTATATTTCGCTAGAAATGGAAAACATGCGCCTGCGGCGTTTGCTCGATTCCACGACACAATTAGGCGATCGGCTGCAGGTGGCTGAGCTGCTGGCGATAGATCTCGACCCGTTTACACGCCAGGTGTTAATCAATAAAGGGTTGCAACACGATATCTATGTCGGCCAACCGGTGTTAGACGCCGATGGCATTTTCGGCCAGGTCATACACACCACGCCCCTGAACAGCGTGGTGATGTTAGTTACCGATCCCGGCCACGCGTTGCCGGTGCACGTTAATCGCAACGGCCTACGCGCGATCGCCGCCGGCACCGGCAACAACCAAAAACTCGAACTGCTGTATATCCCCAATAACGCCGACATCAAGGCCGGTGATTTATTGTTGACGTCCGGCCTCGGCGGGACGTTCCCGGCAGGCTATCCGGTAGGTATTGTAACCGAAGTAACGCCGGACTCCACGCAAGCCTACGCGACTGTATACGCCGAACCCAAGGCGTTGCTGGATCAGAGTCGTGAGGTCATGCTGTTATGGACGGACAAGACGCTGCCGCCGTTAGGGGGTGAAAAATTGGATGCGAAGCTCTCGGCCAAGGCCGGGGCCGCAGCACCCGCGTCCAACGCACCCGCAGCGGCCGCACCTGCCCCAGCGGTGGTGCTGCCTGCGCCGATTGATATCCGTAACCTACCGCCGGGTGAAGTCGAATGATGCCTTACACCACACGCACGGGCACGGGTGCCGTCGTCGCCTCCTTCGGCATTGCCATCGTGTTAACCATCTTGCCACTGCCCGAATGGTTACGTTATTTGCGCCCAGAATGGGTCACGTTGATGGTGATCTTCTGGAGCCTGGCCGTGCCTGGCCGCATCAATGTCGGCACAGGATGGTTGATGGGTTTGGTGATTGATATCCTCTACGGCACATTGATCGGCCAACACGCGTTGGCGTTGGCCGTGGTCAGTTTTATCACCGCACGCCTGCACCAACAAATCCGTATATACCCGATGTGGCAGCAGGCCTTGTCGGTATTTACACTGGTCGCACTCAACCAATTACTGGTGGTGTGGGTCAAAGGTATCGTCGGGCAACCGCCCAAGACCTGGTTTTACTGGGTGCCCTCATTGACCAGCGCATTGATTTGGCCCTGGATCTATATCTTTATGCGTGAGGTCCAACGACGTTATAAGGTGATGGACGAAAGGACCGGAACATAACATGCTGAGGCAGTTTTAGACATCTATGGCGCGGCGCATTACACTCAAAGACGTTATCCGCGAGACCGAGGTCTTTTCGGCACGCATCATCCTTGCGGGCGTCGCGATCGGGGCGATGGCCGTGGCCTTGTCCGCACGCCTGATCTACCTGCAAATCGTCAGTTACGACCACTATCAAACCCTCTCGCATAACAACCGCGTGACGATTGCGCCCATCGTGCCCACGCGCGGCCTGATCTATGATCGCAACGGGGTCGTGCTTGCGCAAAACCTGCCCTCGTTCAGCCTTGAGATCACGCCCGAGCGCGTGCCCGACCTGAATGCAATGCTGGAAAATTTAGGCAAATTGGTGCGCATCGACGCGTCCGACCTGAAACGTTTTGAAAAACTGCGCAAGCAAACCTCGTCCTTCAAGACCGTGCCGCTGCGTTATCGTTTATCCGAAGAA
>JAOUGF010000126.1 GCA_029857925.1 Gammaproteobacteria bacterium | reverse complement strand
GTTGCCGCCCATATTGATCCAGTTGTCACCGGTGTACACATCCATCGTAAAGCTGAATGTTGCACCCGTGACCGGCACGCTGACGTGCTTGTTGATCATCAACTGGTTGTTCCACAAATTGACTTCCAACTTGGTGACACCCGTCAACGCCGCGTCTATCGTGCCTGCCACCGTGACGCTCTTGACATCAAGCACCGCAGAATTGCCGTTGTAGAACTGCCAATTGTCAGAGGTTAACGCTGTCGTCGTGGTGACATTAGCAGCCGACACGCTGGTGGCGGTCACGGTGCCAACAAGCAACGGTGGCGTAATACCGTTGGTGGTGTTCACGTTGAACTCGCGCCAACGTGTCTCAGAGCTACCGTAGTAACAGTTGGTACCGCAAGAAACCATATGATCCATCATATTGAAGTGGTTCCAACCCTTGGTCAGTTGCACAACCACCTTGAGCGTGTATTGGTACACGGTGACGGGTGTTGTTACCAACGGATCAATATCGGTCGCCGAACGGGTGGTTTTAACCACGTTTACGTTGGTATCCGGATCGAAATCCAACATAAATTCCTGACGGAACGCGCCATCCAACGACAGACGACCGAGGTTGTCGCTTATGGTGAGGTTGGGTGCAGCCACACAAGACTGTTGCTGGGTCATCGGGTCATAGGTGCAGTTTTGATTGTAACTCACCGCTTCGAGCACTTTCAGGCTCTCGCTGGTCAGCGTGACTTCAACCATGCCGCTATGATCTGCTGCATAAGCATTTGCGATCGTAACACCGGTAATATCGAACCCGTTGTAATTGATGTTATAGGGAATGCTGGCGTCGTAGGGCAAGGGATCCCCTGCACCGACTTGCGCATTCAGCGCGAGCTTGGTCTCGGTATTCACGCCACCGATTAAGATGCGGCGCGTCGCACTGATCGCTGCCAAATCTTTCGCCAGGCTGCTGTTCGTACCTTGCTTGATTTGCGCTACGGTGTTGTTGCCCAGGGCCGCGATCTGCCAGACTAAGGCCGATCCCGCGCCAGCCTTCATGTCTTTCTCAAAACCAAAGGCCTTGGAGACGGGGTAATTCGGCGAGGTGCTGGTGTTACCGGCGGCTGTTCCGCCACCACCACCACCACCGCCGCCACCGCCACCATTGGGCATTGCGTTAGGGTCGCTAAAATCGAGCACCGTCTTGTCTGCAGGCATGGCCAGCGCCATACCACTGGTCGGATCGTCCGCGCTCATCACGATAAACACGTAGGCGGTTGCACCGGTGACCGCAGTCCATTCAAAACGCAACGGGCTACCGGCCGCATAGACAAACGTGGTGTTGGCCGCCGGGCTCGCATACTTGAAGGTCGGCGGACCCATTTGGCTGTCTACCATCACGGTGTCTTCATCCGGGCCGACCAGGCTCATCGCCGTCACTTGACCTATGCTTTGGCCGCGTGTATCGACGCCGACGGACGCATGCTCTACCTTCCAATACCCGCCGATCTTACGCACGGTAGCGAACAGGGACTCTTTCGGCGTGGCTTCTGAACAATCTTTGCCGCCCACGCTAGAGGTGCCGGATAACTTGAACTCAAAATCGGCCTTGTTGTTGGCGGCATCGACATTGATGTTACCGACGATCGCGCTATCGTCCGCCACATTGGTGTTGCCTATGAGTTTGACGCCACAATATTGCCACATCGGGAAGGCCTTTTCAGACAACATGGTGCTGAATTCATCCAGGCTGTACACGCCGTCGCGGTTCACATCGGTGGAATCGAAACCTTGAGCAAGGTTGTAGTCCATCGCGAAGTTACCGGCGGTCAGGCCTTGCCACTTACCGATATTGCGTTCACTCATTGCGCCTATCCACTTGGAGAACAGGTCAGCAGACGCCACTTGGATCGCGGCGATGCTGGTATCGGCGGAGATCGTGCCAGCGCCAGTGACGCTAGAAGACGTGGTGAAATCAACCGCAATGCTGGCTGCGGCATTGCCCGCCAAGTCTTTCAGACCGGTGATGCTACCGACATAGTTGACACCCATGCTCTTGGTGCTGGCCGTCACTAATTCATACACATGTTGTGTGGCGCTCACGAAGGTGTAATTCACCTCGGGTTTGCTACCCAGACTCGGGGTCAGCGATAAGGTCAATTTTGTGACATCTAACTGCTCGTCAGATGTGATTTTGATCGCCGTGGTCGGGTCTACGCCTGTCGCTGTCGCGGGGCTGATCAAAGTCACCGTGGGCGCCGAAGTGTCGGCCGCCGCTAAGGTGGTGAAATAGCCATAGGCCGTCTTCGCCAAACGATTGCCATAGACATTTTTCACCGCACCGCTCTTATAGTAATCATCGCCTTTAACAGTGACGGTATAGAGGGTCGTCGCCGCCAAGCTCACATCCGGGCGGAAGCTCGCCATCGTCCAATCAGGGGAGATTTCCCATACACCGGCCACAGTGGGGGTAAGGGTGATACCCGCCGCCAACCCAGAGGTCGTGTTGCCAGTGACAGAATCGCGCGCCATCGGCATGTTGAACGACACCTGGATCGTGCCATTGGTCGCCAAGTTTACGCTCGCGGCGCCCCAGGTCTCGGTGCCGTCGGTGTTTTTGGCGTAACCCACAACGGTATCGACAGACGGTACGACATCGCTAGGCACCGCCTCAAGGTCATTACCCGCGACGGAACCCGCCACGTCTTGCGCGATGCTCTGCATCGCGACCAGGGTCGCACCCAAGGTCGGGTCATATTTCGACGCAATCAACGTGTAATGCCCGTCGGCCAGCGTGGCACCGTCGGAATAGGCGTTACTGTTGGAAGATGCATTCATATACGTGTTTAACGTATAGTGGCCGGTCGAGTCCGTGGTCGTTTCCGCCACCGGTGACTTCCACTCTGGATGATCCGCATCGTATAAAAACACTTCGGCATTCGCAAAACCCTTACGCGCGGGCACCGAGGGCAAGAAATTATAGGCGCCACCGCCCTTACCCACCGTCGACTTATACATCGCACTACCAGGTTTGCCGTGCGGTGCGCTGTTGAGCGCCTTGAGGGTCGCCGACCCCTTCGCCGCTGTGCTGGAAACTGTCACCACACCCGAAATTTTCGGGCTAGAGGACGCCGTTGTTGAACTGCTACCGCCGCTATTACCACCGCAGCCTGCGAATAGCAATGCCGTGCTGAGCGCACTTACCGCCCACACGGATGTTCGCAATTTAGTCATGCCAACTCTCCTAATTAGTTATACCCATAGTGCCCATTCGCTTTCTCCCTGCCCCGCCGGGTTTCGACGGTCCTCAGTGGCCCGACCCAACACAAAAAGGGAATTCCACCCCTGGCGTCAAAAAAACGCCTGTGCGTGATCAAAAATTTATCGTTATCCTTCAAGGTCTAATCGCTTATTGGAAAAATTCACACTGGCTAATACAAGAGTTGCGCCATAGTGTGAACAAGATCACATTTCGATGATCGGCACAGTTATCGGAATAAATAGGCGTGACTTTAGATAATTTCTCTAATGAGTTTCAAAGGATTGCTGACAAACTACTGGACTCAATTTCGTAACGTGGACGACATTAATGCCAAAAAATACGTCGTTATGAATTTGCAGTGAAAAATCAATGGCTACACGAATCTAGGGTTGAAGATAAATATACCTATTCTAATGGCGTTAATTAGTTTTCAACGCACTTATTAATTGACGCGCCATTTTCCGACACAACCTATGTAACCAACCCGGTATCAAAATTCATCGGAATAGAATTCCCTCCTTCGCGCGGCTTGCACCCTCTGGGTAGCGGGTTGGTGAGAGCGACCGTGCTCACGGACAAGCGATGATTGGGCTGCAAGCGGTATTATTTTTAATCATACTATTCATGATGATGAGTAATTTTCTCATGCATGGATAATGACTTACGGAGCTTAGCCCGCCTGATTCGATTTGAGGAATTTCAACGTCTTCAATCGAAACAAAACGCTCAAAAACCTACTAATCCTGTCCGATATAGTCATTATTAAATCTTATCTTTATATAAAGCGTGAACATCAACGTGGGGTGTGCCGGTTGATTCATAAAATTATCAAGGAGTTAAGTACCACGCAGGATACCGATGGAACGATCGCTGTTATGCGGCAAAGCGATCTAAATCGCATAGACGCTAACGCGCTTTCTGATGCACTCGTCGCGTTTGCCGATAGCCGGAGCCTCCCCAACCTGCTGGACTTGTTCACGGTTCACCTTCATCGTCTGGTCAATATGGACTGGTGTGGATGGTGCATTTCTTCAACGCAAGATCCAAATGCCGGTGAATTACTTGTTTTGTTCGAACACGGCGTGGTGTCTCCCCCGGCAAAAACCACTTTTACATGCTCAAAAAATATTCCCGCATTTGCAGAGTTTCTGTCCGATGTGACCAAAACGATAGTACATTTTCAAGGCGCTGTTTGCGAAGCGCAACCCACGCCGTGCGTACAGAGTATCATCATCAAAATCTCAATACGGGACAGCGTCAACGCACTGATAGTTTTCAGTAGAGAGTCCGAGCCGTTCAATGAATATGCCATCATGGCGGCATACAACCTTGCATTGGCATTTGGAGTACAATTCAATAAATTATCGCCTTGTCGCGCAGAAGATTTTTGCAGTGCAAAAGCAAAATTAACCGAAACCCTCCAGCAGACCTCCATCACTACCAATTTGCTAAAAAGCCTGGTTGAAGGTACTGGCGCGAAGATTGGCGATGATTTTTTCAAGTCAGTGGTAACACATCTATCGCAGGCCTTGTCGATATCCTACGCGTTTATCGGAAAGCTAAATAAAAAGCGTGATCAAATCTCCACGATCGCGGTTTGGCAACACGATAGCCTCGCCGAAAATTTTTCATATAACATAGTCAGTGACGCAGGGTGTCAAGGCAGATTGTGTTATTGCGGCGAATCGGTAGTTAAACTGATGCCAGACATTGAATTCCAAAACAAGCTTCAAGTAAAAAGTTGTTGGGCACTACCCTTGAACGACAGCAGCGATACCACAGTCGGCGTATTGGTGGTGATGCATGACCAACCATTGGCACGCGATCAAGAAATTATTCCGATTATGAAAATATTCGCATCCCGTGCCTCTGCGGAATTAGAACGCCTAAACACTGAACAACGCCTGTATAACGACGGTCAACGCGCGCAGGTAACCCTCGAATCTATCGGCGACGGCGTAGTTACCACCGATAGCGATGGGAAAATTGTTTTTCTAAATCCTGCAGCGGAAATTATCACCGGATGGAAGACGCAGGATGCAAAGGGACTCATATTGCAGGACATCATCAAGCTAAGGCTGGAATCCACCGGTGTTGAAAACTCTCACTATGTTTCGGACAGTATCCATAACAAAACGAAAACGGTATTTCGAGAGGATCACATCCTCACTAACAAGTACGGCCGCGAGGTGCCTGTCTCCGGTATCTTGTCACCTATGTTTGATTCTGAGGGTAAAGTATCCGGGCTGGTGATGGCTATCCACGATGCCAGCGATGTGCGCAGCGCTATCAATGTATTGACCTACCAGGCGCGACACGATGCACTCACGGGCTTGCTCAATAGAACGGCATTTGAAATGGTGCTAAACGATGCCATTGTCGCTTCAAAAAATGAGCACGTGAAACATGCTTTATTGTTTATCGACTTGGACCATTTTAAGCGTGTCAACGATTCCGCAGGCCACATCGCCGGTGATGAATTGTTAAAACGCGTCGCCGCTGAACTCAGGGTGCATACCCGTATCGCTGACAGATTAGCACGCATCGGCGGCGACGAATTCGCAATTCTTCTGGCTCACTGCCCGATACCTGACGCGGAAAAAATTGCCAATGAAATTCGTGAACACATACAGAATATAAAATTCGGTTGGCAAGGTGTCAGCTATGACATCAGCGCGAGCATAGGTGTTACGCAGTTTTCACCTGAGGTAGGTGATTTGTCTATGATATTGAGCATCGCCGATTCTGCATGCTATATCGCCAAGGGTAAAGGCAAAAACCACGTCCACATAGACAATCCCGAAGGTGACAATGAACATCCTTATAATAGCCAGCAAATCATCTGGCTTAAACGAATAAAGGACGCGTTGACCAACAACAAATTCATACTCTATCATCAAGAAATTCGCGCCATAGATATCAATGATAAGAAAGGCAAAAAATTCGAGCTCCTGGTACGCATGTTGGAGGATGACGGGACATTGATCCCCCCAATGGCGTTTATCCCTGCCGCAGAACGCTATGACCTGATGTTCGATATCGACAAGTGGGTGGTATCTCAAGCATTTAAGATGATCGCCCGCCTGCCTGTCGACAGCACATACAGTAATTCAATATTCTCAATAAACCTATCCGGCAATACCTTATGCAAAGCGCAATTCTTTGAATTTGTCGTTGAGCAATTTGACATCCACGGGATTCCTCCGCCTTGTATCTGTTTTGAAATAACCGAAACCGCGGCGGTC
>JAOUGF010000125.1 GCA_029857925.1 Gammaproteobacteria bacterium | reverse complement strand
AACATTGACGTCATAATTTTTATGTGTAATGGTCGCAAAGCAGTCACTCAAGGCCTAAACCTATGACGACCCCTACCTTATTAATCGTAGAAGACGAACCCGCCGTACGCGAGATGCTCGCCTTTGCGTTGCATCAAGCGGGTTACCAAACGCTAGAAGCGGCGTCGGTTCGCGAGGCCGAGACCCACCTTGCGCATCGCTTTCCCGATCTCATCTTACTCGATTGGATGCTGCCTGAGGTCTCCGGCACGGAATATACGCGCCGCCTGAAAAAAGACCCGAACACCCAAGACATCCCTATCATCATGCTCACCGCCCGCGCAGAAGAAGAGGACAAGATTCGCGGCCTAGACCTTGGCGTAGATGATTATATAACGAAGCCCTTTTCCCCACGCGAATTATTGGCACGCATCAAGGCCGTGTTGCGCCGCAGCGGCGCCGACGGCGACCAGGTATTGGAAGGAGGGACGCTGCGCTTGGACCCCCGTAGTCATCGCGTCACCGGCCAAGGCGCGGATATCCCGCTGGGGCCTACCGAGTATCGATTGTTACATTTCTTTATGCAGCATGCCGAACGGGTTTATAATCGCGCGCAATTGCTCGACCATGTGTGGGGTGGAGACGTCTATGTCGAAGAACGTACTGTGGATGTGCATATCCGCAGGTTGCGCAAGGCATTGGCGATACAGCAGTGCGATGTTTATATTCAAACGGTACGTGGTACCGGGTATCGGTTCTCAACGCAATTGTAAGCGTGTCGCACGACGCTGCCCTCCTTGCCCATTGTTGTATGGTATGTGAAATTCTGATTCATAGCATTCGGCTGCGAGGCATAACGCTTGGAAGATCGTTGGTTGTCCGAAGTGACCTTGATGGGGCTGGTGTTGGCCTTGGTCGCCTTCATTGGCTGGTTATTCGATCATACCACCCTGTTTTTGGTCTTGGGCTTGGCCGCGTACCTGGGTTGGCATTTACGCCAACTGGTACGCCTCTACCATTGGCTGGGCCACCAAGCGAACGGCGACGCCCCCGAGGCGCGAGGTTTGTGGGGCGAAGTCTATTTCGACATCGCGCGCATAAAAAAACGCTACCGTGAACGGCGTCGGCGCTTGGCCACCATAGTCAATCGCTTCCGCGCATCCACCACCGCAATGCCTGATGCCACGGTAGTGTTGGCGCATGATGGGCGTATCGATTGGTTCAACAAGGCCGCGCAATCTTTGCTAGGCCTGCGCCCGGCGGCGGACATGGGACAGCGTATCGACAACCTATGGCGCCACCCCAAGTTTATCGAATACATTAAATCCAAGGATTACCTCAATCCGTTAGAAATACGCTCACCGGTCAATGAAGACCTGCAATTGTCTGTGCGCATCGTCCCCTATGGCGACGATTTGCGTCTACTGATCGTACGCGATATCTCGCGGCTCTACGCGCTCGAACGTATGCGTCGCGACTTTGTGGCCAACGTCTCGCACGAACTGCGCACACCGCTGACCGTCATCAGCGGCTACTTGGAAACAATCGCCAGCGCCGAAAACCTGCCGACCTCACAGCAACGCGCCTTTACGACGATGCAACAACAGGCCTCGCGCATGCGCCGCATCGTGGAGGATCTGCTGATGTTGTCACGTCTCGAGAACACCGAGGTCAACGCCCACAGTGAAAAGGTCGATGTCGCCACGTTATTGACAACGATCAGCGACGAGGCGCGCCTGCTCAGCGGCGAACAAGCCCACGCCATCACACTCCATGCAGACCCACAAATCCGTATGCTGGGCAACGCCAAAGAACTGTACAGCGCCTTTGCCAATTTAGTCTTTAATGCCGTGCACTACACCCCTGCGCATGGACATATCGACATCACCTGGCAGGCCGACGACCAGCACTTGGTATACACGGTCACGGACACCGGCATCGGCATCCCGGCGCATCACATTCCGCGCCTGACAGAGCGATTTTACCGGGTTGATGACGGGCGTTCGCGCGCCAGCGGGGGCACCGGGTTGGGGCTTGCGATCGTCAAGCACGTGCTCGCCCGTCATAACGGCTATTTAGAAATCGAAAGCACGCCGGGTGTGGGCAGTACATTTCGTTGCGTATTTCCGATAAATCGCCGCGCATAGGCGTTGTCATCAAACTGTCACAAACGCGTCACATGACGTACACGTGACAGGTGAATAATGCCCGCATCCGATCACGGCGACCTACCCCCGCTGTGGTGTGAACTTTACGGGGTAAACCAAGCGTGGAGTATGTCAAATATGCGTAAGTCTTTTGTGTGGGCCATGCCTGCCTTGGCGCTGGCAAGCAGTGCCGCGATGGCGGATATCAAAGTGGATACCAAGCTAAAGGATTATAAAGTCGCCTCCGGCGTATCTGGGAACGTCTCCAGCGTGGGTTCCGACACACTGGCCAATTTGATGACGTTGTGGGGTGAAGAATTTAAACGCTTATACCCTAACGTCAACATACAAATCCAAGCGGCAGGTTCCTCCACCGCGCCACCGGCCCTGACCGAAGGCACGTCCAACTTCGGCCCGATGAGCCGCGATATGAAGGATAAAGAAATCGCCGATTTCGAAAAGAAATACGGCTACAAACCGACCGCCATCCGCGTTGCGATCGATGCGTTGGCCGTGTTTGCGCATAAGGACAACCCGATCAAGGGCCTCACGATGGCCCAGGTCGATGCAATCTTCTCTGTCACGCGGAAATGCGGCTATGCGGACGACGTCACGCGCTGGGGTCAATTGGGCCTTACCGGCAGTTGGGCGAACCAGACGCTGCAATTATTTGGGCGCAATTCGGTCTCCGGCACCTATGGTTATTTCAAAGAACACGCGCTGTGCAAGGGTGACTTCCGCACCAACGTGAATGAACAACCGGGTTCCGCGTCGGTGGTGCAATCCATCACCGCGTCTAAGAACAGCATCGGTTATTCCGGCGTCGGTTATGTGACCGCCGGCGTTAAAGCCCTGCCGTTAGCGAAGGCCGAAGGCCAACCCTTGGTAGACGCCACCGCGGAAAACGCCATCACCGGCCACTATCCGTTGTCACGTTTTCTCTACATCTACGTAAACAAAGCCCCCAACAAGCCCTTGGCCCCGCTGGAACGCGAATTCTTGACGATGGTACTGTCCAAGGTCGGCCAACACGTGGTGGTGAAAGACGGGTTTATCCCCTTGCCTGCATCCGTAGTGGAAAAGGAATTGGCGAAGCTGAAATAACGTTGAGCGGTATTTGAAATGCAAAGGGCGCGTGATTGCGCGCCCTTTTTTATGGAGGACGCGAGGTGGCTACACCCATTCCGAACGACGTCGAAAACTCATTTTGGAGCTCAACAAACCTAGCAACACGCCCCCCAACAACACACCAGCGCCGGCAAAAAACCAATCTCGGGTCGCTGAACCCTTGAATTTTTCATTCTCTTGACGCAACACTTGGAGCTCTTTGTCCATTTCCGACGTGCGACGCCGTAATTCCTGATTTTCGTGCTCTATCTCGGCGGGTTTGGCGGACACTTCTTGCAACCGAGAATAATTTTGGCTGATTTTGTCATGGTCGGTCGTCAAGCGTTTGCGATCTTTCTCGCTTTCTCCCAATTCATTGCGCAGCGACTGCAAACGTTCTTTCATTTGTGTGTTTTCAGCCTGGAGTTTCTCCACACGCTTAACCGCCTGGTCTAATTTATCTGCGGCAATCGGTTCTTTTTCCAGATAGCGCGTGCGTATCCACCCATCCAATCCGTCCTCTGTTTTGACACGCACCCATTCATCGCCGTCTTCCAACACCTGCAGCGGCGTGCCCGATTTAATATTGCGCAAAATACGCGTATTGTCGCCCTGTCCCGCGCGCAACGTGACATAGACGACGTCGGTGACGTAGCGCGTGGCGGCCTCGGCCGCGAAGAAGGGGGCCAACATAACGCATACGGCAATAAAAGTGCGTTTCATCCTGATACCTCTAAATAGGGTTTTACGATTCCATAGCGGCTAAAGCGGGTACCGATTTATTTATTATAACGACGTCGCCCCGTGAACCAAGCAAAATATTCCAATTAAGTCAGTTATTCCTCGCACGGCGCTCACCTGACACGCCATAACGACCAACGATAGGGATTGATTTGACCATTACTTCAGACTAGGTTGATCTCCAAAAGGTGCATTTTCCGCACCAATAAAAATGCGAAAGCGCCGTAAGGCATACACCTTACGACGCAATGGCAAGCCATTCGGGTCTTCACTTATAGGCGATCATAAAATCCATGATCGCATTATAGGTTTAACGTGCGTGATCCATGGTTGACTTGATAACCGACACTAGACTGGCCTGAACCTCGGGTGAGGTGGCGACATCTGGGTGGGCGTTGGTAACGCGCATTGTGGCAGCGATGCCCAAACACACTAATACCGCAAGTACGACTATGGCGCTAGGTTTTTGACCGATCCGGCGCTGTTGACGATATCTCATACATGATCCTCCATACATTTTGGTTATCGACGTTTTGACATTTCCCTTTAGTCAGCGACGTAAATAATTGGAGAAATGTGGGTTGGCTCACATGCCAACCCTCCTTATCATGCACAAGGGTATGAGGACGTCGTCAAATCAGTCGGCCATATCCAAATCAGACTGTATGGCCTGTACACCGGCCTTTGCGCAGGCCTCGTCCGTCGTGCCGGAGGGCGCCCCGCTGACACCGACGCCGCCCACCAATTGCCCACCCGCTTGTATAGGTAGGCCACCCCCAGCAATGAGTATGCCGGGTTCTTTGGGTACTGCATACGCGCCATTGAAACGACCCTCCAAAGCAGACGTGGAGGAGTTAAAGGACACCGCCGTATAGGCCTTGTCACGAGAAACCACCAAGGCCAAATCCATTGCCAACACATCCCTCAACACGACTTGTACATGCCCGCTACGATCCACGACGGTTACCGCCACCTGCACCCCCTCTCGTCTGCACTTGCCAATCGCGGCCTGCGCTAATTTGAGCGCGCTGTCCAACGACAGGCGTTTCGTTGCGACCAACACCGGGGGTGATGCCTCGGTGGCCGCTGCATGGGCAGCACTGCTGATCCAAAAAATCCCGGTGAAACACCCAATTAACACCTTTATACGCATCGTCAACTCCTTGATAAAACGGTTGAAACCCACCAAGCTAGCAACTTTCCGGACTGCGGCGAGCGTTACGAGGAAAAATCATATCGCGGTAGATATTCGCAACACGCCCGCCCCAAGTGCGACGGGCTACATGGCGCATAAAAACAATAAGGGGGATTATTACGAACGTCAATCGCTATGAGGCCATCCCAAATAGAGAGGGCACCCTTTGGTGCCCTGTCGTAGATGTGCGTGCAGAAAGGTGGATACCCTCCACCCCTGTCCTAACCCTCATCCCACACGTACGCGTCCGCGTCGCCGCAAGTGGTTGTAGTGGCTTTGACGGTGGTCAAAACCCAACAACAAGGGCGCCACAGACTCAAGGGGATGGGGTTTGATTCCAAATGACTTCAGGTCATCTGTGCTCCCCGAACAATCCGTGAGCAACGTTCTATAGTTATCCACGGTAAATGGTTTACCGGGCCATAACTCTGCCAAAAACGCAAGCACGTGAGAGCCGCCTACCCCGAGATCCCAAAACCAACGCCGATGACCGGTCAGTTCTGAAAAATAGCGAAAGATTTCGCCCAGCGTGTAGGTGTGCGGACCACACAGGTCATAAGTCTTACCGTAGGTGGATTTATCTGGGAGCGCCTCGACTATTGCCTGCGCCACATCGCCCACATACACCGGCGACATGCGTGACGCGGCACACGGGATAGCCAGGATGCCCGGCGCCTTTTTTACCATCTCAGCAAAGCGGGAAATAAAATGATCTCCCGCCCCAAACACCAACGACGGTCGGAATACAGTGGTCAACATATTGTGTTTGGCCGCCACGGCAATCAGGTCTTCGGCCTCACCCTTAGAACGCAGGTAATAGCTACTGCCGCGTGAGGCATCTGCTCCCATCACGCTGACTTGCAGGAGGCGGCTAATCCCTTTTGCCTGACAGGCACGTATTAATTTATTCGCGAGGTCAACGTGTACCGAACGGTAGCCGGTACCATTAAAGCCCCGCTCTTTGATGATACCGACCAGGTTGATGACCGCATCGCAACCGTTAATCTCACGGGCAAGTTGCGCCTGGTCGTGTATATTCGCCTCGACAATGTCCACCCCCGGCACGACCAAAAGGTCACGGTGGCGCTCACGCGCGCGGCTTAAAAGCTTAATGCTATACCCTTGTTCTGCGAGTCTTTCCACCACATGGTGGCCGATAAATCCGGTGCCACCCAACACACAAATTTGCTTGAATTTCATAAGCCCAGCGCGCCTTATACATTGTTAAGAGTCCTTTGCAGGGACAACCGGCGGCATGCGCGTGCGCATCCGGGCGGCATTGCCGCCCAACCGTTGGTCAAAGACCACGGTGTAGGTCATCACCTTGCGTATATAACGGCGCG
>JAOUGF010000124.1 GCA_029857925.1 Gammaproteobacteria bacterium | reverse complement strand
GTCGCAAAATCTTATGACGACAATGTCGCCTATACGCCCGCGTGGGCGGAAAAAGTCACCGGTGTCAAACGCGCGGATCTCGCGCGCACCGGGCGGGAATTCGCCGACAATGCCGAAAAAACGCGCGGCAAGTCGATGGTGATCCTCGGTGCGGCGATCAATCATTGGTATCACAATGATATGAATTATCGTGCCATTATGAACCTATTGCATATCTGCGGTTGCGTCGGCCAATCCGGCGGCGGCTGGGCCCATTATGTCGGACAGGAAAAATTGCGTCCACAAGCGGGGTGGGCGCCGGTAGCGTTTGCGTTGGATTGGCATCGTCCGCCACGGCACATGAACAGTACGACATTCTGGTATTTTCATACCGACCAATGGCGTTATGAAACATTGACAGCCGATGAGCAAATGGTGCCCTACGCCAAGTCCAAGTACAAGGGTTACGCGTTGGCGGATTACAATGTGGTGTCGCAGCGGCTGGGCTGGTTGCCCTCCGCACCGCATTTTAATCGTAATCCGTTGGATATCACCGCCGATGCGGAAAAGGCCGGGGTAAAAGACGAGGCGGGGTTGGCTAAGCACATCGTCGAGCAACTTAAGTCCGGTGCATTGGATTTTGCCTATGCAGATATTGATAATCCGAAAAACTGGGTACGCAATTTATTTGTGTGGCGCGGAAACCTGATCGGGTGTTCAGCAAAGGGCCACGAGTATTTTCTAAAACACCTGCTCGGCGCGCAGAACGGCGTGATGCAGGAAGGCGGCGCGGGTCGCAATACCAAAGAGATTAAATGGCATGAAAACGGGCCGATAGGCAAATTGGATTTGATGGTGGATATTAATTTCCGTCTCAACTCTACCGGCGCCTATTCCGACATCGTGTTGCCGACCGCGACGTGGTATGAAAAAAATGATTTAAACACCACTGATATGCATCCTTTTATACATCCGCTGTCGGAGGCGGTGAAACCCGCGTGGGAATCAAAAAGCGATTGGCAAATATTCAGACGTATCGCGCAGGCGTTTTCTACACTGGCCGAAAAGCATTTGGGCGTGCGCAAAGACGTGATCGCGCTACCGCTGTTGCATGATTCCCCGGCGGAGTTGGGTCAAGCATTAGGCGTAAAGGATTGGAAACTCGGTGAATGCGAGCCTATTCCCGGCAAGACGATGCCGATGATGAAGCTCGTCGAACGCGATTACGGCGCGATCTATAAAAAGTTTAATGCGCTAGGCCCTTTGATGGTGAAACTCGGTAACAACACCAAGGGTATAGACTGGAATACCGAGCATGAATATGAAGAGTTGAAAAAGCTCAATCACGTGATTACGGAAGAAGGTATTACAAAGGGGATGCCGTCCTTGGGCGAAGATTTGGCCGCTTGCGAAACGGTGCTGCGTATGGCGCCGGAAACCAACGGTGAGGTCGCGCATAAATCGTGGACGAGTTTGTCGAAAAAGACCGGCATCGATCATTCACACCTGTATGCGGGCAGGCAAGAGGAAAAAATCACGTTCCTGGATATCCAAGCCCAACCGCGTAAGATTATCACCGCGCCTACGTGGTCAGGCATAGAATCCGAAAAGGTCAGTTACAACGCCGGTTATACCAATATCCACGAGCACATCCCGTTTCGTACGTTGACGGGGCGCGCGCAGTTTTATCAAGACCATGAATGGATGTTGAATTTTGGTGAGGGTCTGTGTTCGTTCCGACCGCCGGTTGATATGAAATCGACTGACGGCGTTCCGAAAAGTATCCTAAACAAACCACATTTGATACTCAATTGGATCACGCCGCATTCCAAATGGGGTATACATTCCACCTATAACGACAACTTGCGCATGTTGAATCTTTTTCGCGGCGGCCCGACGATGTGGGTGTCCGAAGACGATGCGGCGCGCATCGGCTTGGTGGACAATGATTGGGTGGAGGCGATAAATACGAACGGCGCGACGGTCGCGCGGGTCGTGGTGTCTCAACGTATACCGAACGGCATGGCGATGATGTATCACGCGCAGGAAAAGATTATTAACGTGCCGGGCTCAAATTCGACAGGAAAACGCGGCGGGATATTAAATTCAGTCACGCGCGTGGTGGTGAAGCCGACACATATGATAGGCGGATATGCGCAGCTCTCTTACGGATTTAATTATTACGGTACCGTGGGTTCACAACGTGATGAATATGTCGTGATTCATAAGATTAAGGACAAAGATGTAGATTGGATGGAACGCGCGCTGACGCCGGAGGGCGAAGGGCAGTTGAATCCGGAAGGCATAGGGTCGCGTTGATCACCAGGCATTTAAGGAGTCGGTTATGAAAGTGCGGGCGCAGTTTTCGTTAGTGTTTAATCTGGATAAATGCATAGGGTGTCACACTTGTTCTGTCACCTGTAAAAACGTCTGGACCAGTCGCAAAGGTGTGGAATATGCGTGGTTTAATAACGTGGAGTCAAAACCGGGCATCGGCTTTCCGAAAGATTGGGAGGATCAGGAGCTATGGCGTGGCGGTTGGGAATTGGTCGGTGGGAAATTACAGCTGAAATCCGGAAGCAAATTGGAACGTCTGCTGAATATATTCGCGAATCCGGACATGCCGGAGATCGACGATTATTATGAGCCGTTTACATTTAACTACGCGCATTTACAGAATGCCCCGCTGTCGCAAGCGGCACCCACCGCGCGACCGATTTCGCAGATCGACGGTTCTAGCATCGAGAAAATCAGTTGGGGCCCGAATTGGGAAGACGGGCTTGCCGGTGAATTCGCAAAACGCAGTCAAGACAGTAATTTCGATACGATAGAGAAAGACATCTATGCGAAATTTGAGAATTCCTTTCAGGTGTTCCTACCGCGTATATGCAACCATTGTCTGAACCCTTCTTGCGTCGCCGCCTGTCCTTCGGGATCTATGTATAAACGCGAAGAAGATGGCATCGTGCTGGTGGATCAAGACAAGTGCCGTGGTTGGCGCATGTGTGTGAGTTCATGTCCGTACAAAAAGGTGTTTTATAACTGGGAATCCGGTAAAGCCGAAAAATGTACTGCGTGCTACCCACGTTTCGAATCCGGCATGCCGACCGCGTGTTCCGAGTCTTGCGTAGGGCGCATTCGTTATAATGGTATTATGTTGTACGACGCGGATCGCATCGCGGAATATGCGAGCACACCTAATGAACAGGATTTATACGAGGCGCAACGCAAGATATTTCTCGATCCGCATGACCCTGCAGTGATTGCGCAGGCGCACCTCGACGGTGTTACGGATGATTGGATAGAGGCCGCGCAAAAATCACCGATATACAAATTGGTGATGGACTGGAAGGTCGCGTTCCCATTGCACCCAGAATTCCGCACGTTGCCCATGGTGTGGTACGTGCCGCCGTTGTCTCCGGTGCAATCGCATATCGACCAAGGAAATATCGCGAATACGGCGGAAGGACTGTTTCCTTCTGTAGATAATTTGCGTACGCCGTTGCAATATCTCGCGAATTTGCTTTCTGCAGGCCAGACAGAACCGATACGCAAGGCGTTGAACCGGATGATTGCGATGCGGTTATATCATCGCTCGATACATGTAGAAGGCAAGGAGGATAAACGCGCGTTGGATGCGGTGGGCCTCAGTGTCGCACAGGCGCAGGACATGTATCGTTATATGGCGATCGCGAACTATGAAGACCGCTTTGTGTTGCCGACAAATCATCCGGAGATATCGCTGGATGATTTCCATGCCTTCCAAGGCCAAAACGGATTTACGTTTGGCAATGACAGCTCTCCGGGCATAAGCGCAAGTTCGTTATTTCCGGAACGCCGCAAGAGTTCTGTGGAATCTCTGAAACCCGCGCCTATGGCGCCGGAAAAATAGGGGCGATCATGCTGATGTTGAGAGTGATGGCGGCGCTATTGGAATATCCTCAGGCGGAATTGCTGGAGGCGTTGCCGGAGATGCGTCAAGTAATTTTGGAAGACGTGGATGTAACGCCTGTGGATCGCGGCGTGTTAAACGCGTTTTTCGATCATTTTTCCGCGACGCCGTTGTTGGATATGCAAGCCGCTTACGTGCAGACGTTTGATCTTGTCCCTGAACACAGCCTGCATTTGACGCATCATTTGTTTGGTGATGAGAATGGGCGCGGTCCGGCGTTGATTGATTTAACGGAGTACTACAAATCGTTCGGATTCGAGCCCGTGGCGGACGAATTACCGGACTATCTTCCGTTGGTACTGGAATTTGCGGCGCAATTGGACGTAGATGAAGGCCGCGTGTTCTTGAGCAGGATAACCAAGGTGCTGACGCAACTGGCAATCAATCTGGAAACCGCAGAGAGCGTTTACGCACCTCTGATCCGCGTGCTGGAACGCCAAACGCATTTGGCGCCTATGCTTGCGGATATTTAAAATTGACCGAATTTGTTATTTTGCGGTATTGATGCATGAGGAGGGTACATGGATTTACACGCTTTTATTTTTGGAGTTTATCCGTACATTGCGACGGTGGTGTTTTTGTTGGGGAGCTGGGTGCGTTTTGATCACGAGCAATATACCTGGAAGAGCGACTCCAGCCAGTTATTGTCAAAAAAATACATGCGCTTCGCGAGCAATGCGTTTCACGTCGGCATTATCGCGATCTTTTTTGGACATTTAATCGGTCTGCTGACGCCGCACCAGGTGTTTTTGAGCCTGGGTGTCACCGATCTCGCGCATCAATATACGGCCATTTACGCCGGTGCGGTGTTTGGGTCGCTGTGTCTGGTCGGTGGCGTGATATTGTGGTTGCGGCGCATGTTTAACCGACGCGTGCGGGCGGCGAGTCGGTGGATGGATATTAACATCTTGGGGTGGCTGATGTTTACGCTGGCGATGGGTCTGTCTACAATACCGGTATCATTGCAACACGCCGCCCATGGCGATGCGTCGACGATGATCGCGTTGAGTGAATGGATACAGAGCGTGTTTATGTTAAATCCACATCCTGAATTGTTGCGCAATGTGGATGTGATCTACCAGGTGCATTTGTTTGTCGGCATGTCGGTATTTCTATTTTTTCCGTTCACGCGCTTGGTGCATGTTTGGAGCGCGCCGTTTGGGTATTTGACGCGCGCCTACCAAGTGGTGCGTATGCGCAGGCGATAATCCTATAAACAACGAACGGATTTCGTCGAGCGCATACGTTGTCGTGCACAGTTTGGCGCATAGTGCCGAAATAAATCTGAAAAACCCCCCGCCATCCTCGCGGGGCTTGTGTCTTTTAGGTTGAGGGGCAAGGGAAGTAGAAATCATTCGATACCGGACGAAAAATCTTCGCTAAAATGTCGTGCTAAAATCGATTTGAAAAATATAGGCCTCAAGGCCGGGATATAAATCAAGCTGGCGTTGCGCGCCAATCGCGTTGGCGGGGTGATGATTCCCGGACTGCAGCATACGTTCTATGCGCAGACCGAATTGAGATTTGCCTCCGGCGCTAAAGCCATATTTAATACCGACAGTCTTGCTGGTCATCTCCGCCAAACGATAATCGGCGCTGGCGTATTGCGGCAGCGGTTCGCCATTGACTAAACTATGGTGATAGAAATCCGCGGCGGACTGTACGTGGTAACGCAGGTGTGGCCTTAAAAAATGGCCGTCGCCAAGTTCAAAGCGATATTCCAAATCCACCGTGTGGGCGCGTATGCCCCAATCATCCCAGAAATAACGATAGGAGAAATGCACCACATCGTTGGGCAGGTGCAACACGCTCTTCCAAAAAACCGTTTGACTGGTTCGTCGGTTCGGGCGGCCTTCCGGTAGATAATTCCCGGCAATGGGATTGCCGGTCAGCGGGTCCACGACGCTCACGACTTTATACGGATCGTTGAGATAGCCTGCCGCGAGGCTACGGCTGTAATTCAGTTGCATCAACAGGCGGCGATTCACCACTTGGGTGATGCCCACGAATGCGCTGCCGCCCAGTTTCAATTTGCCGAACCCTTCATTTTCACGCTCATCTTCTTCGTTTGTGGTGGTGAAATTGGTGGGTTTGAGCGTCAAGGGTTGGGGGGCGCCGCCAGCGGGGTTTACGCCATCTGCGTTTACGGCGATGCCCAACGCCAGTGTGGTGAGCTTATCGTTTAATTCTGTGCGTAATGTGTCGCTGACGCCAAACGAGGTGTAGTCGGTTTCCTTGGAAAAACTCGCGCCTAACAGATTTTTTTGCGTGGGATTGAAGGGCGTGTCCCAATCCACGCTCAAGGCAACGCGTTGGTCGGAAAATTCTTGCAGTGGCAGTTGGGTCGCGGGGACGGTTGTGGAATTCCCGCCTGGCGACGGACTGCTAAAGATCTGCGTCACCGTTGCAGGTGCCGCGCCGCTGGGGGATGCGCCGCTCATGATATCAATCACCAGGCGTAGGCTCAGCGTCTTATCGTCACCTAAAATATGGGTGGTCTGGATGACGGGCTCGAATACCTGAACGCGCCCGGTCTCAGAATAAAACAATGCGGCGCCTTCGGTCTTCATGTTGTCGTCGATATTCGCGTGCACGGCGGCGCTGCCCGACAATAAGGTATAAGTCGCACGCGCCAAGGTTTGGCGTATATTCAATTGCATCCGCAGCCCCCGC
>JAOUGF010000123.1 GCA_029857925.1 Gammaproteobacteria bacterium | reverse complement strand
CGGCGCGTGCCGTCAACCGCTTTTTACCGGCCAACCCATGCCCGCCAACGCCGCGCTATTTGATGCGCACATTCAACGCAATGACATCCCCGTGGTCGTCGATTTTTGGGCGGCGTGGTGTGGGCCGTGCCGCGCGATGGCGCCAGTGTTTGCGCAGGCGGCCCGCACCACGGAACCTCGCGCGCGGTTTTTAAAGGTGGATACCGAAGCCGAACAAGCCTTGGCCGCGCGTTACAACATACGGAGTATCCCGACGTTGGCGGTATTCAAACATGGACAAGAACTCAATCGTGTCGCCGGGGCGCTAGATTCAGGCAATTTTGATCGTTGGTTGGCGACGTATCTAGACGCGCGCATGTAACTATCAGACTAACCTACGTACAGTTGCACAAGAGGTACCGTTAAACAACCCGTCGAACTGTTTAAATGTTTTATCTACAGTACCCAACGTCAATTCAAAACCGGGATGAGGACAACAAGCCATGAACGATCTGACACGCGGTGACCATCAAGATTCGCAAAATGCGAACAAGGAATTCACCATCCAAAAAATATACACCAAAGACCTGTCTTTCGAGACCCCCAGCTCACCGCAAATTTTTCGTGAAAAATGGGAACCGGATGTCAATGTGCAATTGGGTACGACGACCGCGGTGCTGGATGCACAATATGCCGTGCATGAGGTGGTTTTATCTGTCACCGTAACCGCAAAACTCGGCGAAAAAACCGCCTTTTTGGTCGAGGTGCAACAGGCGGGCATCTTCACCATGCGTGGTTACACCACCGATGAACTGGGCATGTTAGTGGGCAGTTTTTGCCCTAATGTGCTCTTCCCGTTCGCGCGTGAAACGGTCTCCGACCTTGTCACCCGCGGCGGGTTTCCGCAATTGTTGTTGGCACCTGTCAATTTCGATGCGTTATACCAACAACACTTACACAATCAACGCGAACAACTCACGCCACAACAACCGGCGCTCAAGCACTAGGACATGACCCGCGCACCCACCCATCGTTTCGCGGTCATCGGCGCCGGTTCGTGGGGCACTGCCCTGGCGTTGCTGTTAGCGAACAACGGGCACCATGTGCGTTTGTGGGGGCGTGAACGTGCGCACATGCAAAATTTGCACGCCCAGCGCGCCAATACCCGATACCTGCCGGGCATCGCATTTCCGGACAATCTGCATGCGACGCTCGAATTGGCCGACGCGCTACGCGATATCGAAGGCGTGCTGATCGCCGTTCCGAGCGAGGGATTTCGCGAATGCTTGTCGCAACTGCGACGACACTTGGATGCTGCAACAGGGGTTATGTGGGCGACCAAAGGATTGGAGGGTGGGTCGCGTAAATTGCTGCATCAGATGGTGCAGGAAGAACTGCCCTCTCATGCCTATGCGGTGATCTCCGGCCCCACCTTCGCGAAAGAAGTTGCGCTGCGCCTCCCCACCGCTGTCACCGTTGCATCGCCCCAGTCTGAATTCGGCGCACAAGTCGCTCAATGGCTGCATAACCCGACATTTCGCGCCTATACCAGCAATGATGTAGCGGGTGTCGAGGTGGGTGGGGCCGTCAAAAACATCATGGCGATCGCTGCAGGCATCGCTGATGGCCTGGGCTTTGGCGCAAATACGCGCGCAGCCCTCATTACACGCGGCCTCGCCGAGATCCAACGCCTGGGTGTGGCACTCGGTGGACAGCCTAAAACCTTCATGGGGTTGGCCGGGTTGGGTGATTTGGTGCTGACCTGTACCGATAACCAATCGCGCAATCGGCGCCTCGGATTAGCGCTTGCAGCAGGGCGTCCAGTGGACCAAGCCATACTCGACTTGGGACAAGTTGCGGAAGGTTACCCAACCGCACGCGAGGTGTATGCCCTGGCACAGGATGTGGGCATTGAAATGCCTATCGTCGAGCAGGTGTACCAAGTGCTGTTCCACCAACGCCCTCCAAAGGAGGCGGTAGACACACTGCTTGGACGTGCGGCACGCGCTGAGCACGGTTAAACCGAGCAGCCTGTCGGCCTTAGGACTGATCTACTGCGGATTTGGTCATATTTTTCGATCCTTTTCGTTAAATAGCGGCGGCTATGCGCGACAAACGATCGAAAAATCCGCCTCTAGTGACGTTCCCTTGCTACTATCGCCTACGTCCGACAACCGCAGTTGCCCGCTAACGACACGCACTCGACGCGCCACACCGTGCATTTTTACATCCAATAGTACGCTTTTAGTTGACGCTGACCTCGATATCCGTTTGAATAGGGATTGCCGTTCTGCGGCAGGGGTTCAAATCTACATAATCATATCCCCTTCCATAACTAAAACTGTCAAAGGTTTACGGATTCTATCACTCGCTAGGTCGGCGCGTGTAGCACCGCTAAATCAGCACCTGATGTGGGGCGTTCACAATAAACTCGAGGCGAAACTGCGTCTATGCGGTTTTACATGGACTATTTTGCCTGCAATGGCCTGTTGGCCCGGTCAACGGAACTGCATAGCGTGGTGTTAACCTTCATCACCGTGCACTACTGACGCCGGATGTCACCGCCTTGGCTAGCAGCCCGTCGAACTTAGGTAATCGTAGCGAGGGAAAGTGATTTTGAGGCAGGTTTTTCGATCGTATGGCGCAATTAGCCGTCGCTATTTAACGAAAAGGATCAAAAAATCTGACCAAAATGGCTTTTTCGCAGCAGATCAGCCCTAAGTTCGACAGACTGTCAGGCGGGCACTGGGGGATGAAATGTCACAAAAAACACACTGGGTCATCATTGTCGCATGTTACTTAGGGATTAATGGCGGAGAGGCCCACAGTTCGGATAGTTTGAATTTTGTACAACAATACGAGGCGTTGAGCATTCCTACGGATGGACGCCCCTGGGTGTTGGCGCGGGGCGCAGCAAGTAATGCACCGTTGGTGGAATATGTGCTACAGGGACAATCCCTACAGGCGTGGACATCTTTACTTACCGTGCAATATGTCGCGGGACAATATAACGACCGGCACGTCGCCCAGATCGTTCACGCCACACGACAAAACCTAGAGCGCGATTGCCCGAGTCTGAAATGGTCTGACGGCCTTTCCGCGCCGAATGCGGTGCAATACGAATGGCGGCATTACGGCTGTCAAGGTTTTCCCGCACAGCACGAGCTCGTCAAAATCGCAAAAGGCCGTCATGGCTTGTTTATCATGCACTATGTTGAAAAGGCCTTGCAATTAAATCCCGAAGTGAGAAATCGCTGGCTGATGGCGTTTGACAACGCATTTATCGCCGAATTTAAATAGCCTCTTGAGTCTGTTACACTCTCCCTGTCTGCGAAATTTGACACGGGGAATCACCTGACATGGCAAACAAAAACTATATCGAACCGCTGACGTGGTTGCGCGGCATCGCCGCGTTGCTGGTCATTTTTTCGCACAGCCTACGGGCGTCGAACGTCGTCTACACGCCCACGGACGTGGCTGCAGATGTCAGCTTTTTCCGCGCCATGGATCTAGGCGATATCGGCGTCACCATTTTTTTCGTCCTCAGCGGTTTGACACTTTATTTAAGCAATAGTCACCTGCAAAACGCGCGAGACGCCGCGGGCTTCTACCTCAAGCGTTTTTTTCGAATTTGGCCCGCATTCGCGGTCGCGTTATTGGCGTATATCGCGTTCAACACCTATTTTACGTCACAGTACCACGGACCTACTCAGTATTGGATAAATCAACACCTAAAGCCGTTCGACATAACGGATATCCTGCATTATCTGAGTTTGACCTTTAATTTCACCGGCCCCACCGGCCTCTTTAGTGGCGCACTGTGGTCGCTCCCCGTAGAATTCCAATACTACCTCGCGTTCCCGCTTGCGCTCTGGCTCGCGCGCCGATTCGGCGCAATATTATTGATAGTTTTGGGCGGCGCCTACCTTGTCATCGGCGGCCACGCGTTATTTCCCGCCGCCAGTCAATCGATGTTTCTAATGGGATATTCTTTTTTCGGCGGCATGTATATCGGGAAAACGACGCAAGCCTGGAAGTCCAGAATACACTGGTCGCTCGCGGTAGCAGCTACCGTATGCTTACTCGTTGCGGCGTCACTCATTCAAAATAAATTATTGGCGCTGCCGCAAATACCGTTTTTTAATAGCGACCGGAATTTTAATATCTTGGCCTCCTTAGCGATCGTTCTGTTGATCTACAAGGCGGATTTCTCCGCAACACCGGAATGGTTGCGACGCGCGCTGAAAAAATACGGCGACATTTCCTATAGCACCTATCTTTTCCACCAATTGTTCATTGGTACGTCGGTGTTGCTGTTTATTAATTTCGGTATCACGGGCGACATAAAACCCTGGTTCACACTCATACTAACAGTCGGCGCAACGCTGGTGGTCGCCAGTCTGACGTATCGCTTTATAGAAAAGCCGGGGATAGCGTACGCGCACCGCCTTGTCTCAAAACGATAAATGGGGATACTCTGAAGCCGCCTTGACTTCAGAGTATTTTTAAAGGCTCCCTTATGAATATACCGGCGCCTCACCCGCCTCAGGCAGACGCCCGGCTTTTCTCAGCGCCAACAAAGATTCAATGCTGTTTTGCAAATTGATGTATGCCATTGCGATATCTTCCATGCGCTTTTCTTTGAGACAGGTTTCCAACGCTGCCGTCGCATACGACAATGCCACCGTCCCACAATAGCTCGACGACCCGGCCAATTGGTGTGTCAGGCGTTGCAACTCCAAATAATCACCGGCATCAAAGGCCGACCTCAACTGCGCCAATCTATCCTCCAGGTCTTCGAATAGAATTTCGATGGTTTTTCGCCAAATCAACGCGTTGCCGGATGTCGTCGCTATCCCTAAACTGGGATCTAAAATCGCACCCAGGTTGGTAGTATAGATTCTCCCCCCGATATGCGTCTCTTCCTTACTCCGAGCATTTGCGGCTTCGGGCAGGATGTTCACCCACCGCCCGAGCACCCCTTTTAGCGCACCTATGCTCATCGGCTTCGCAAGATAATCATCCATGCCCGACGCAATAAATTTTTCTCGATCACCGCCAAGCGCGTTTGCGGTAAGCGCGATGATGGGCGTAACAGCGGCGGTTCCCTGCAACCCCCTGATGATACGCGTCGCTTCCAAGCCATCCATCACCGGCATATGCACATCCATCAAGATCGCGTCAAAGGACCGCTGCGTCAACGCCTCTATCGCTAACCGGCCATTCTCAACTGCGGTCACCTTGCCACCCAAATCGGTGACCAAGATAGAGGCCAACTGCCGGTTTATCTCGTTATCATCGACAATCAAAATATGATATTCCCGCTGTAACTCGGATTTTCGTTGCTTGGCCTCGTGAGCCGTTGCGAAAGAGAAATCCTCTACGAGCGCAAACCGCTTCACCAACTCATCAAACAAATCCGAACTCTTAACCGGCTTATAAATCACCGATCTAAACCCCGTCGCACTTAACGCATTGTTACTGACGTCATCGCCGTAATTACTCAGCAACACAACGTGCAGATTTTTAAACCGTACGTTCCACTGTAAGGTTTGTGCGACATCAAATACAGACACCCCTGGCAGCTCAGGTTCAATCAACAACACGTCAAAGGGCGCGCCCTGCCGCACCCCACCTTCCAATTTCTGGATTACATCATAATAAGTGTGCACCAACGCCGCACGGACATCCCAGGACAGTAAATTTTCCTGCAAATTCTTTCCTACCGCTTCACTCGCGGTCGCAATCAGTACCCGTGATTTCATCAACCTCGCCGGCAAATCACCTTTTTCGTTATTTTTTCCGCGCTCCAATTTCAACGTGACCGTAAAAGTGGACCCTTTACCTTCTTCACTCACCACATCTACAGTGCCGTGCATTAACTCGACCAGGCGTTTTGAAATCACCAGACCCAAGCCCGTACCGCCGTGCTTGCGAGTGGTGGAACTATCGGCCTGGATAAACGCATTAAATAATCGTTTCTGGGTTTGTGCCGACATGCCGACGCCGGTATCGCGCACAATAATCGACGCCTTAACCCAGGTGTCGTCGATATCAACGAGTTCGGCGCGCACGGTCACCAAGCCTTTTTCCGTAAATTTAATCGCATTCCCGACCAGATTTGAAATCACTTGCGTAAGCCTTGCCGGATCGCTGCGCACGGTGGTCGAGGGGATATTAGTACAGTGCAACATTAATTCTAACTGTTTGGCCTGCGCATTTGCGGCGTGCAGGGTCACGGCATTTTCCATCACTTGACACAAATTCATATCAATGGTTTCAATATCCATGCGTCCCGCTTCGATCTTTGAAAAATCCAAGATGTCATTTATTACCGCCAACAGTGTATTAGCGGAAACATCTATCGTCCGCAGGTATTCCCGCTGCGTAGAATCCAACGCAGTGCGCGCCAGCAAACCAAGAAAACCTAACACGCCATTCAAGGGCGTGCGAATTTCATGACTCATATTCGCCAAAAATATACTCTTCGCCTGATTTGCCGCTTCAGCGCTTATTTTCGCCTTTATCGCCGCTTCTTTCTCCATGTCTCGTTGGCGCACTCCGGCCACCGCCGATTTCACCGCCTCGGTAATCGCTACAATTTCACGATCACTGGATTGGGCGGAAATTTCAACGTCAAACTCGCCTTGCGCGACTTTTCTTAGGGGGGCGTCTAAGTCAGCCAAGGGTTTGAGCGCGCGACGC
>JAOUGF010000122.1 GCA_029857925.1 Gammaproteobacteria bacterium | reverse complement strand
AATAGGCGAGCGGTATAGATGTAGTCTATAAACCTCGATCTCATGACCACCCCTGTCGTTGTTGATATTTTTGGCGCTTTACATTGTGCATTACCTACCCCGGAGATGGCAACAAAGAGGGCTTGAATTTTTGTAAAAATTCGGTATGTTTTGCCGCGGGGTCTACGCGTGAAACTTTTTCACGGTCTTCGGTCTAAACGCGCACCGCCGGATGGCCCGGCGGGCGGGACATAGTTTCAAAGAATGAGGGAATGCTATGGTAGAGGTACAGCAACTTACCAAACGTTTCGGCGCTCGCACAGCGGTGGATCAACTGAGTTTTCATGTTGCGCCGGGTGAGGTTTTGGGTTTCTTGGGTCCCAACGGTGCGGGCAAGTCCACAACGATGAAGATGGTCACCGGGTTTTTACAACCCACATCCGGCACTGCGCGGGTAAATGGCTTTGACATTTTAGAACAGCCGTTGGAGGCCAAAAAGGCCTTGGGATACCTGCCTGAAGGCGCGCCCGCTTATGGCGACATGACTGTCCAACAATTTCTGAATTTTATCGCTGACATACGCGGGCTCAGCGGCGATTTCAAACGCGCGCGTATGCAACGTGTCATCGAAGACGTGCATATCGGGCAGGTGTTGACGCAACGCATAGACACGTTGTCGAAGGGCTTTCGTCGTCGTGTCGGCTTGGCACAGGCGATTATCCATGATCCAAAAGTCTTGATCCTCGACGAACCCACCGATGGCTTAGACCCCAATCAAAAATATGAAGTGCGCCATCTGATACGCAACATGTCCAAAGACAAGATTATTATCGTTTCTACACATATCTTGGAAGAAGTCGAGGCGGTGTGTACGCGCGCGATGATTATCGCACACGGCAAATTGTTGGCCGATGGCAAACCGGAGGAACTCGCCGCGCGTTCGCGTTACCACGGCGCGATCACCGTTAAATTGGACGCGCGTGATGACGCCGCTCAAGCGTTAAAGGCGTTGCCGGATGTCGCAGAGGTGCAAACCGAAGAGGCCGCCGACGAGTTGACGGTGTTTCCGCGCAACGGCGCGGTCTTGCTGCCTGCGGTCAGTGCGCTGATGGCGAAAAAGCAATGGCAGGTTCACGCGTTGTACCAGCAAAAAGGTCGCTTGGATGATGTGTTTAGACAAATTACCGGGGGGGCTGCCGCATGAGAAATCATCCCATTAGTATCTTATTAAAACGCGAATTAAACGGTTATTTCGCGACACCGTTAGCGTATGTGTTCATCGTGATATTTCTCGCGCTGACTGGAGTGTTTACGTTTTACCTCGGCAATTTCTTTGAACGCAATCAAGCGGATTTGGCACCGTTTTTCGGTTTCCATCCGTGGTTGTATTTGTTTTTGATCCCCGCCATCGCGATGGGAATATGGGCGGAAGAACGAAAAAACGGCACCATAGAATTGCTGCTGACGCTACCGATCACATTGTGGCAAACCGTCATCGCGAAATTTCTCGCCGCGTGGGCATTTATCGGCATCGCGGTGCTATTCACCTTTCCGATGTGGATCACCGTCAATTATCTCGGCGACGCGGATAACGGCGCGATCTTCACCGCCTATATCGGAAGCCTGTTGATGGCCGGTGGTTATCTGGCGGTGGGCATGTGCATTTCCGCACTGACCCGCTCACAAGTGATCGCGTTTATTGTCAGCTTGGTGGTGTGTTTCTTGTTCGTCATGGCCGGTTTTCCGATGGTGGTGGATGTGGTGCGCGGCTGGTTGCCCATCGGTATTGTCGATGCGATTGCGGGCCTCAGTTTTCTGACACATTTTCAGGCCATTAGTAAAGGCGTGCTCGATCTGCGTGATATTGTATATTTCGTGGCGATGATCGCAGCCTGGTTGTATGCCAGCATCTTGATCATTGACTTGAAAAAGGCTGAGTGAGGGGATTTGAACATGAAAAATTGGTTAAATAATCGTAAGTTTACCTCTGGCAGCGGGCTGGTGATCATCGGTATTTTATTGGTCGCGGTCGTGGCCTTGGGTAATGTGTTGCTGCGCGGCGCGCGCATCGACCTGACCGAAAACTCGGTTTTCACCTTGTCCAGCGGCACCAAGGCGATCTTGGGGAAACTGGACGAACCGATCGATGTGTATTTCTTTTTTTCCAAAACCGCAGCGCAGGGTATCCCGCAACTGGCCAGTTATGGCGGGCACATTCGTGAAACCTTGGAGGAAATGGCGGGCTATTCCGGCGGAAAATTGCGCCTGCACGTGATCGATCCTGAACCGTTTTCAGACAACGAAGACCGCGCCGCGAAAATGGGCGTACAGCCGGTACCGATCAGCAATGGCGGTGACAATATTTATTTCGGCATGGCCGCGACGAACGCGGTAGGTAAAACCGAGGCGATCGCATTTTTCCAACCGGAACGTGAATCTACATTGGAATATGATGTTACCAAGGCGATCTACGAACTTAATCGTGTTAAAAAGCCGGTGCTTGGGGTGTTGAGTTCGTTGGAAATGCAGGGTGGTTTCGATGCGCAACGCATGGCGCCCAAACCGGGTTGGGTCATCTACGATCAATTGCGCCAACAATTTGATGTGCGTGTCTTGGAAAAAGAGGCAAAAGATATTGCGAAAGATGTGGATCTGTTGATGTTGGTGCATCCGGCGGCGCTGTCTGCTGCGACATCCTATGCGGTAGACCAATTCGTCATGAACGGCGGCAAGGTATTGGCGTTTGTCGATCCGTTTGCGGAATCCGCCGCTGCGGGTCCGAACGGTATGCCCACGCAAGGTGCGCAAACGCAATCTAACCCGGTAGAATTGCTAAAGTCTTGGGGTTTGACGATGCGTGCGGACAGCGTTTTGGGGGATGCCGGGAACGCATTGCAAGTGGGTGTAGGGATGGGGCCCCCTGTATATCATTATGCAATGTTAGGGATATCGCCTGAAAACATGCACAAAGATGACGTGGCCACGCGCAATCTAAAACGTCTGAACGTCGCATTTGTCGGTATTTTGGAGCCGATAAAAGACAGTGGCATGGAGATTACACCGTTGCTGACGTCCAGCAAGCAGGCCGCGCCTTTACCGACGTTTCGTGTGCAAATGGGCGGCAATCCTGCGCAACTGCAGCAGGGATTCACGCCCACCAATGAACAATATACGTTCGCCGCACGTGCGCACGGCATTGCGAAATCGGCATACACCAGCGGTCCACCCGCAGGTGTCACCGCCACGGGTGGGCACTTGGCGCAGGCAAAAAATCCGATCAATGTCGTCGTTGTAGCCGACACTGATATGCTGACGGATCGCTTTTGGGTGCGTGTGCAGGATTTCTTCGGCCAGCGTCTATTGGCGCCGTGGGCCAGCAACGGCGATTTTGTGATTAATTTGGCGGATAACCTCGCGGGTAGCAGCGATCTCATCGGTATACGCGGTCGCGCCGCATTTTCGCGTCCGTTTGAAAAATTGGAACAAATGAAGCGCAATGCCGATAAGAATTTTCGTGTGAAAGAACAAGAGTTGCAGTCCCGCCTTCGCGAAACAGAGAGCAAACTCACCGCGATGGAACGCAGCAAAGGCGAGGGCAATGCGAACTTATTGTCGGCGGAACAGCAACGTGAAATCCAAAATTTTCGCGATGAAAAATTGAAAATCCGCAAACAACTGCGCGATGTGCGCCATAAATTGGATAGCGATATCGATCGATTAGGATCTATCCTGAAATTTATCAATATCGTGTTGATGCCGCTGCTGTTGGTGATCGGTGTAATGGTGTGGGTGCGTATGCAGCGGCGTAAACAAGGCGTCGCGGGAGGTGTGGCATGAAGACGAAACAATGGGGCACATTGGCGTGGGTCACGCTGATTGTGGTGGCCCTCGGTGTCGGTTTAAGTATATGGCGAGACCATGACGTCAGCGCAAAACCGAAACGCGCCTTTCCGCAATTGGAGGCGCAGCTCAATGATATTACGAAAGTCAGCGTGCATGCGGCGAATAACGCCGTTGCGACGTTGGAACGCACTGAAAAGGGGTGGGTAGTGGTCGAGAAATCTCGCTATCCGGCGGACAGCGGCACGTTACGTAAAGAGCTTTTACAGCTTGCTCAGATGGATTTGGTAGAGGCCAAGACTAAAAAGCCCGAAAATTATGCGCAGTTAGGGGTGCAGGCCCTAGATCAAGGGGGCAGCGAGGCGACGGAAGTGAAGGTATACGGCGCTAACAATGCGGTAATAGCACAGGTAGTGGTTGGTAAGAGCGCAGCAGGTGGGGGTTATGTGCGCGTTGGCACAGACGCGCAGACGTGGTTGGCGTCTGCGCGCCCCAGCTTCGCAAGCAAGGCGGAGGATTGGCTGGACAAGGAGATTATCAGCATCGACACACAGCGAATGCACAAAGTGGTGAACAGCACGGTTCCGGGGGGGTACGTGATCGAAAGGCCGGAAGGCGTGGAGACGCCCATTTTGAAGGATGTGCCGAAAGGACGTGCGGTAAAAGACAGCGAATTGCGGCGCGTGATGGGTGGGTTGGCCAATCTACGGTTTGACAACGTACTCCCCGCTGCGCAGGCGCCCAACGTAAAAGCGGTAGTAAAATCCCGCTTTGAGGCGAAAGACGGTGTGATGATCGAGGTCAGCGCGTTTAAAGAAGGCGATAAGATTTACGCGAGTTTCGTCCCTAGTGCGGGTGTCGCGGCAACGCCAGCCCCAGCGGCGGCGAATACCGATGCGACTAAGCAAAAGGACGCAGGCAACGCCACGACCGCACCCGCTCAGTCGGCGGTGAATGCGCAGGCAGAGGCCGAAAAAATAGCGCAAAAGGTAAAGGGTTGGGTTTACATCATCCCCGCCTACCAAGGGGAAGTCTTGCTGTTGACGCGAGATGCGTTGTTAGAACCGCTGGTGAAGCTAAAGGCGAAGAAATAACCTTAGATATAAACCGAGTGTGAAACGAGGGCGCTTCCATAGCGCCCTTTTTTATACACACTAAATGTTTAAGTCTATTATTTTTATATTAAATACACTTAAAGTTTTGTCATTTCCCGTCGAATACAACGCAGACTCAGGCTGAAACTGCACTGCCGAGGGTCAATGCAACAATAAAGTAGGAGACAAGGCGTTATGATGACCGGCGGAAATGGCAACGCGAACACTGCGATTGTAGAAAGCCTGGATGTGCTCAAAGACATTCTGGAGATGGCACCCATCAATATCATGATCGCAGACGATAATGAGAATATCATCTTCGTCAATAAACGCGCGCGCGATATTTTGCAAAATGTAGAAGGTGAGCTGGCAAAATACCTTCCCGGTTTCAACGCTAACCAAGTATTGGGCGGGAGCATACACCGCTATCACAAAGACCCAGGCGCGATCACCAGAATTTTAAAAGGCTTGCAGCCCGGCATGTCGCGTAAGGGCGAAATCACGCCCGGACATTTTGTATTTGAGCACGAAACACGTGTGTTGTTGGATCGTCAGGGTAAACGCCTCGGGTATGTCGTGCAATGGCATGACGTCACCGAAAAACGCCAAAAAGAAGAGCAAGCGCAACGTTTGCAACGCGCGGTGGATGGTGCGCAGCTGGCCATCATGACGATAGACCGTGATTTGGTGATTACCTATGCGAATGAAGAAACCAAACGGTTGATGCAAAAAAACGCCGAAGTGTTGTCGGGTCTTTATCGCGGGTTTGATATTAATAGGCTCATAGGCACGTGCATAGACATATTTCATAAAAATCCCGCGCACCAGCGTCGGTTGCTTGAGAACCCTAAGAATCTTCCTTTCGAGACGGATATTCATGTCGGCCCTTTGACCTTTCATATACGCGCGTCCGCGATACTAAATTTGGCGGGTCAATATGTTGGTAATACATTAGAGTGGAATGATGTCACCGAATTGCGGCGTAGTGAAATTGATGTGAAACGCTTGCAATCGGCGATCAGCGGTTCTAAAACGGCGCTGATGTTGTGCGATAAAGACCTGAAAATTACCTATTCCAATCCTGCGGTGGTAGAGTTGCTCCGCCATCGTCAAAACCAATTGACGAAGCTGTTTCCAGGTTTCGATCCCAATAACCTGCTCGGCACTTGCATAGACAAATTTCACAAAAATCCGGCACATCAACGCGCACTACTGTCAAATGTCTCCCGCTTACCGTATGAAGGACACATCGAATTGCCCGGAATGGAGTTTGTGGTGAACGCCACGGCGAT
Organism: Gammaproteobacteria bacterium; assembly: GCA_029857925.1. Lineage (GTDB taxonomy): Bacteria > Pseudomonadota > Gammaproteobacteria > S012-40 > S012-40 > CAKKRP01. The sequence continues at coordinate 505 of JAOUGF010000122.1, read as the reverse complement.
TTTGGATGGGCAAGGTAATTATATGGGGAATATGGTGGAGTGGCAGGATGTCACCGAACAAAAAGATGCCGAACGTCGTGTACAGGAATTGATCGATGCATCCATAAAAGGTCAATTGGACAAGCGTATTGATGCCGAGCGCTACCAAGGTTTCTTGCGCGTCATTGGCGAAGGCATTAATCATCTGATTGATGCGGTGGTGCAACCGTTAAAAGACGGCACAGACGTCATGCAGGCCTTGGCGGAAGGCAATTTGACCAAGACCATGGACGGCCATTACGAAGGTGATTACGCGACATTGCGCGATGCGCTTAACAAATCAATTGAAAATCTGGTCAACATGGTTGGCCAGATTCGCGCCTCCTCCGAAAGCATTACCTCGGGCTCTTCGGAAATTGCGCAAGGTAATGCGGATTTGAGCCAACGTACAGAGGAACAGGCGTCTTCACTCGAAGAAACCGCCTCCAGTATGGAGGAGCTGACCAGTACGGTAAAACAAAATGCG
>JAOUGF010000121.1 GCA_029857925.1 Gammaproteobacteria bacterium | reverse complement strand
AGCGGATCGTTTGCCGGTGCGCATGCAGATACAGTTACACAAATATATTTGGGGTGACGAACGTGCCCGTTAACCCACCCCATGCCGTTGTGTTGTTGTCTGGGGGGTTGGATTCCGCAACCACCCTGGCGATCGCACGCGCGCAAGGGTACCGCTGTTATACGCTTGCGTTAGATTATGGGCAACGTCATCGTTCAGAACTAGAGGCCGCGCAACGCGTATCCATTGCGTTGGGCGCGCAACAGCATAAAGTGGTGCAGGTGGATCTGCGTAGCATCGGTGGGTCTGCGCTCACCGATGCCGATATGGCGGTGCCGACGATACCGAATATCGGCGGTATCCCCGTCACCTATGTGCCTGCACGGAACACAATTTTATTATCTCTCGCACTTGGCTGGGCGGAGGTTTTACGCGCGTGGAATATCTTTATCGGTGTCAACGCGGTTGACTATTCCGGTTATCCTGACTGTCGCCCAGAATTCATTGCGGCGTTTCAGACATTAGCGCAATTGGCGACCAAGGCGGGTGTTGAGGGCGAACGCTTTGCGATACACGCGCCTTTGATACAGATGACGAAGGGTCAAATTATTCAGCAGGGTCTGTCGTTGGGTGTGGATTACAGTGTGACGGTATCGTGTTATTCCGCCGACGAAGAAGGTCGCGCGTGTGGACAGTGTGATTCCTGTCGCCTGCGCGCGCAGGGTTTTCGTGAGGCCGGGATTCAGGATGTAACGCGGTATGTTAATATCTAGTAAGAAAATACGTAATTAACTTCATAAATTGAAATTTCAAAATACTCGTCCACCACGAAAATAGGCCTCTCCCATTTTTTGTCCTGATTTTGACAGATGTTGGGGTATTCAACTTTGTGCAGCTGTAGCCGCAAACTTCTTCACAAAGGAGCGGTTGCAGTGATGATGAAAAATGTGTGGCGATTACTAACCCGTGACGCTGGGTATGGTTGATACGCCGACTATACTGGTGATTGCGGACAATCCCGCGTCCTTAGAGCGAACCGTTAGCGGCATCGCAAGCGAATTCCTTCGAGTGGTCGGTAGCCTGGATCCCGTAGAAAGTATTCAATATTTTTTAACGCTGCGCCCAGAGGTGGTCTTTTTTACATTTAATTCCGTAGACGCGGCGGAACAGCTGTACTTAGGACTGATGCAGCAAGTCATGTCTACAAACCCGTATTTTTTTCAAGCGGTGTTGTTGTGCGCGAAGGATGAGGAAAATAAAGCGTACAAATTATGGTTCAATAATGTTTTTGATGAATTCTTGGTTGACAAGCCGAATATAGATTATTTTCAGCTATTACAGTTGCTACGTCGTGCGCTGGAACGTAACGATAATGTTCGTCAGCAAGGCGTAAACATTTTGGAAGGGTCGCCGCTGGTATCCGATATCGCAAAAACGTTCATCGCAATACAATCCGCAGCAAACGTCGGGACAGACGCATTGAAGGGTGCCAAGGTTAAACTCGATGCCGCAAAAAAACTGATGATTGAGACGTTGAATCGACCTCCGTACCAGGTTACAGCGAGTGGATTCGGCAGCGGAGCGGCGTGGAATTTAAATGAACGACTATTGAATAATGACGATACCGGTCGAATTCAAGTTGAAGATAGTATCTCCAGTGCGACGGCTGAGCTAGGTCAATTAATCGATAGTGCCATGTCTGGCTCAGTACAGGGTAAGCGCCTTGCTGAAGAGGCACTACAAAAACTGAAGTTGTGGATCGCCACAAAGAAATGCACAATATTAGTGGTTGAAGATGATCCAATCTTCCAGGAGATAATTCAGCGCATCTTGCAGTCCGCACAGTATAACGTGGTATGTGCATCGGGTGGGCACGAGGTGCGTAGTTTGCTCAATCGACAGCAAAAAATAGATTTTATATTTATGGATTACGAGTTGCCCCACGTCAGTGGTACCGATCTCGTAAGTTGGATACGTGTCTATCCATGGATGTCTAGCGTTCCGATTGTGATGCTTACGAGCCACTCAGATATACATACGATTACTTTGGCGGAAAAGGCAGGTATCGCAGATTATGTGGTGAAGCCTGCGACCAGACAGATCGTGCTGGAAAAAGTGAAGAAATATATTGCAATATAATGCATAAATCTATGTATTGTTTCCAAATAAGTACGCTATTTCATTGCCGCCCCACATCGCGCTGACAAAGTAAAGGCTATTCCAATTCCATTACGAATTATTCACTTAAGGCGCTTGTCAGCCTTGTTAACTGGCGTTTTTCATATGTTTATTTCAGGCTATTTACTTTTGCGCACATTTTTAATCATTTACCGTTTCAATTTGAGAGTCGATAGCAACACACACCTCTTAGTAGGTCGTGATTATTTTCATCGTCTAAGTAATCTAACGGGATCGCGATGTTAAGTACGGTTATGTCCTGGTCTGCGCAAGCATTCGCAATGCTATTTCAAGATGTGCCGAGCAGACGGATAACTGGCTTAGCGCTAATGCTATCGTTTGCATTGGCGATCGGCAGCCATTGGCTGCTCATCAAATTACAGCATCAATACGGGATTTTGTTAAACAACGCAATGACCGCAGGTCGATCGGTTTTGCATTTGTCCGTCGAAACGTGGTGGAAAAATCGCGCACGCAGGGTCGCAGGGTGGGTAGAGGAGTCTGACGTGCTTTATGGAAGTCTCGCGACGCTTCGAGAACAACGAGGTGGCGGCAAGCGACTAGAATCCTTTGCGCATGCGAACGAGCATTTGCAAATATATATGCGTAATCTGGATTTTACGGGCTACGCCCTCATTGATGCTGAAGAAAAAATCATCTATTCCTCTCTCAGCGAATTCGAGAATATCGTTACAGCCGGGGGTGCGCCGTCATTGTTTACAGGGTGCATAAAAAGCGCTGACAACGGCGGCGATATTTTGTGGAAGAACGGTAGTGGACAGACTTCTGGCCTAATACAGGGTGAAAACAGAGTAACATTTCTATTTTGCGCGTCGATTACTGAAAAAAAAGGCGGACTCAAGGGGTATTTGGTTGGGGTGGTAGATCCCGAAGTTGTTTTGTTTCCGCTACTATATTCGGCCCAATTCGGGAAAACCGGCGAGGCGGTGCTGGTCGATAGCGCAGGGCGATTGCTCGAGCCCTCGCAAAGTAACGCCGCGAACGATGCACTCCGATTTCTGCCCCCGACCACCGTCCCTGCCATACAAAATAATTTAAATCTACATGGGCATGCGAGCAACAGTGGGTCAGAAAGGTTTGGAAAATACACTGTTGGTACTCCGCTGGGATTTCCCTCAGGCTACAAAAATTACCGCGGAGAAAATGTGGTCGGCGTGTGGGGAAGTGTGGGGCAGTCAGGAATGCTCATCGGAATAGAGGTGTCCGCAGAGGAGGTGTCAGAGACCTTGGTGATTGCACGGCGGGCAATACGCGTAGTCACCGCGACGTTTATAGTCATTATCTTGGCGCTTGCGTTGTTGGTCATTCGGGATCGTAAAAGAAAATTCGACGCGATAAAAGCGATATCTGCGGCCGAAGAAAATTTGCAGTCGCTTTGGCGGCAAGCGGATGAGACGGGAAAATTCGTAAGGGCCGTGGTCGATTCGTTACGCGTGGCCATCGCGGTGATAAACACGCAAGGACGTATCCAGTTGACGAATGGCGTTTGGACGCGGCAATCCGAACACTGCGGGGCAGGTGGCGACATGTTGCAACCAATAGGATTAGATTATTTTGTACTTTGTGCGCGATCCAATGCGTTTCTACCGGAGGAACCGAAAATATTAGAAGGAATACGTAGCGTGTTGACGCGAACAAAGGCCTATTTTTGGAGTGAATATAAATGTTGTCCCGTCGGCGAGGAGCGCTGGTACATGGTGAATGTCGAACCGCTGAACGAAGGTGAGGGTGCGGTAATTTCTCATGCGGACATCACAGGAAAAAAAATGGCGGTGCTGGCATTGGAGTCCAGTGAGCGACGATTGCGCACACTGATTGAAATGGCGGAAGACGGGATCATTACAACTGACAACACCGGAAAAATAGAGCTGTTCAGTCCGGCTGCGGAGAAAATCTTCCACTTTCGAGCGGATGAGGTGGTTGGGCTAGACATCACACTGTTGGTCGAAGACTTTTCCGAAACGTGGCTTACCCTAGTGGAGGGCAATATACAGAGCCGCGAAGTGCAAGTGCGCAATAGGGAGGGGGTGAGTTTTCCTGCAGAGATTTCAGTGTCTAAGTTAATCGTGGATAATAAACGTTATTTTACCGTGATCATGCGGGATATTACACAGCGAAAAAAAATAGAAATGCAAATTCGTCAGAGCAAGGAATTGGCCGAACGGTATTTAGATATTTCCGGTGCGATTATCGTCGGTTTGGATCGTCTTGGCTTGATTCGGGTGATAAACCCGCGGGGTTGTGTTTTAGTTGGATATCAGCTGGATGAGGTGATTGGGCGCGACTGGTTAGATCTTGTAGTGCCCGTTTCTGAGCGCAGCGAACTGAGGGAATATTTTAATGAAATTATCGCCACCGACGGGCAACTCCCTATGTCGCATTGGCGTGGTCGAATTCTGAAAAAGTGGGGGGACGCGATCACGGTAATTTGGGACATTCACATAGATCGCGATGATCGGGGCGGTATTTCTCAAATATTGCTTTCCGGACAAGATATCACCGAGCAACATTTATACGAAGGTGAACTCATACGCGCGAAATTGAGCGCGGAACAGGCGAGTCGTGCGAAGTCGGATTTTCTGTCCAGCATGAGTCATGAAATCCGCACACCGCTCAACGCGATCGTTGGTTTTTCAGAAATAATGTCCGCCGATCAAACGTTGAATGGTGTGCAAACGCATCACGTAAGCACTATATACAGAGCCGCAACCCATTTGTTGGCGCTGATAAATGACATATTGGATTTATCCGCGATAGAAGCGGGAAAATTCAATATAGAAAGCGATCAAGTGGAGTTGTCTACGGTTGTAAAACAATGCATAGGCCTCAGCCAGGCCGCGGCGGGAGAGCGGAACATACAGGTTATTGATAGGGTGCGCAATGCGAACGGTAAAGCAGTGATCGCGGATAACAGGCGTCTACAGCAAGTGGTGCTTAATCTGCTTTCGAACGCGATAAAGTATAACAAACCCGGCGGCCGGGTTTATGTGTCCAGTGTGTGGTCAAAAAACAAGAATAGTATGCGTCTTATCGTGATCGATACGGGACCCGGCATTCCGCCTGATAAGTTGCCTTTTTTATTTCAACGGTTTAATCGCCTAGGTCAAGAAAAAAACGTCACCGTCGGGACGGGGATTGGGCTCGTATTGTGTAAAAACCTGGTCGAAGCGATGGGTGGTCGGATAGGGGTACGTTCGTGGTGGGGCAAGGGAACCCTGTTTTGGGTTGCGTTGCACACGGGGCTTATACAAGCGCAGCCTAGTGGGCGCGCGGATAGCGCGGCGGTGAATCAAAATACGCTGTTTGTGAAAGGGACTTCTTCACAACGCAATCCTTTGAAAGTATTGGTGGTAGAGGATCATGTCGATAATCAAGAATTATTTCGTGTGCAACTGCGTAAGCTAGGCGTTTCACCCACCTTCGCAAGCAATGGTGTAGAAGGATACGCGAAGTGGCGCGCGGGAGAATATGACATAGTGCTGACGGATATACACATGCCGGAAATGGATGGTGTCGAATTGATTGAAGCAATCAGGGCGGCGGAAAAAAACACGTTCCGTGATACCTACATTGTGGTTGTATCCGCAGACGTGCTGAGTGACGAGATTAGGCGCGCGTACGCGGCGGGGTGTGACGATTCACTGACTAAACCAGTGGAACTTGACAAGTTTCGCGAGGTGTTGTTTGCTGACCGTACCAGAACAAATCGGGCACCTGAACAGCATAAGTCCGTTGCCACAACAGATCTACCCATAGATCGTAACGTATTGCGCGATTTGGTCGGGGACGACGAGTCCGCTCACACCGACATATTGGAAAAATTCACCCTCCGGTCCACGCGTTTGATAGAAGAAATGGAAGGCTTTTGCCGTGAAAAGGCACTAGACGCACTGGGGGCGACTGCGCATAAATTCACTACGTCGGCGCGCGCCATCGGCGCAAAAGCGCTTGGCGACGCGTGCCGACGTTTAGAGGCCGCCGCCCGGGCGCGCGATTGGGGTGCGTCTGTCGCGGTATTTGACGAACTGCGTACCGCGCACGCGCGTGTGTTGGAAGCGCTGGCACGCGGCCTTTGAAGCGAAGTTCCTTGTTAAACTCAGTGAATATTTCGTTGGTTTAAGCATAAAACACCGGCGCATGGGTAGTGCTTTAGAGATATTGAAGCACTCAAATTATATAATAGAATCGCAAGGGCCGATGGAGGTGACGCGCTTGCCTGTATCGGCGCGCCCCCTAAGTGAATTTATTCAGACATTAAGTACTTGTATGGAGAAAAACTCTCCCATATTCTGTTGCTTATACTAAAATGCGCTACAGGGTTACAGAAATTTGTCTAGTGGGCGGCCGGTTTATGATGATGAGGAGCAACGACGATGTTATTTGAATCTTTTGCCAGCGCGCAGTCGGTGATGCTGTGGGCGGCATTTGCCATTGCATTGGTAATGGGCTTAGTGGCCAACAAAACCAATTTCTGTACGATGGGGGCGATTTCCGATGTCGTCAATATGGGTGACACCGGGCGATTTCGCGCGTGGTT
>JAOUGF010000120.1 GCA_029857925.1 Gammaproteobacteria bacterium | reverse complement strand
GTGCCAGTGCGCGATCAAACGCGGATAGCGTTTTTCACCACGCTCACGATACCCTTGCAAACGGCGTTGCATAAAATGCATGCCCAACGGGCTGCCCAAGGTCAGCAGATCGACCTTGCCTTGGCACTGTTCTTCCCAACTGAGTTCCCACAGCGTGTCATAGGTGATTACCGCGCCCAGGCTGTGGCCGATAATTAACACCCGCTGACCTTGCGCTAAGCACGGTCGTAGCAATACCTTTAATACCTCGCGCACCTCACACGCGATGCCGCGATAATTCGCAAAATAGCGTTGAATCTCCGCAATGGCCGCCTGTAGCGTGGGATTGGGTACCAGGGGTATCAACCAGGGCAGATGGTCTGCGAGGGTATAAAACGCGCGGTGCAGCCGCACATGCCAGTTTTTGGCCTCCACTTTGTCGCGTGCACTGGGTCCGTCGGTGCGCATCGCGCGCTCAAAATCCGGGATGCTGGGCGTGGGATCACGTGTCTGCGCATAAAACACCACATTCCAAGCGCACAATTGAAATGCGCAGGTGGTGGTTAAGGCCTGTGCCGTAGCGGCGTCGTGACGACGCACGCCTTCAATCAAGGCACGCCACAAATAGGCCTTATGCACGTCCGCCGGGGGTTTAGGGTTCATGCCCGGGACGTAGATGATGAGTGGGGTTGTGTCCATAAGCGCGATTTGTGCTAGTGTGCAGACATACCTCCTAAACGTCAACTGGAGCGCTGCCGCATGTCCGTGCTGATAATGGGTTATGGCGAAATGGGTCAGGCGATGGAGTTTTTACTTGCGCCTGCGCACCGTGTTACGCATTGGGAGCGACGTCACCCGCTCGACCTCGCCGCAGCGACGCGCGACGCGCAGGCGGTTCTTTTGTGCGTGCCCGCCCCCGCCCTCGCCGACGTCGTGCGCTTAGTCTCGCCGCACCTGCGTGCGGATCTGCCGTTGGCGAGCATCGCAAAAGGCCTGGATGACCAGGGGCGGTACGCGGCGCAAATCCTCGCGGCGGAGTGTCCGGCCAATCAAGCCTGGGCCGTTATTTACGGCCCGATGATCGCCGAAGAAATGCGCGCCGGGCGCCCCGGCTTTGCACAAGTCGCCGCCACCACGGCCGCTGCGCAGGCGCGTATCCGCACATTGTTCGCAGGCAGTGGTTTGCTATTGGAAGACGCAACGGACATCGCCGGTATGAGTTGGTGTGCGGCGCTCAAAAATGTGTATACGTTGTTGATCGGTGCCGCCGAGGCGCTAGACCTAGGCGATAATACACGCGGGTTTTTAGTGACGCAAAGTTTACGTGAGCTCGCTGCTATCGTTGAACATCAGGGCGGGTCGGCGGCGACCATCCTACAGTTGGCGGGTGTCGGCGATTTTATCACCACCGCGACCAGCGCTGGATCGCATCACCACGTATTGGGCCAACGTTTGGCGCGCGGTGACGCGACAGAGATACGCGGCGAGGGTGTGCACACCCTCGCAATGCTGGAAAAACACGGGCTGCTGAAGCATGGAAGCTATCCGCTATTACAAACGGCCACCGCATTTTTGCATACCCCAGCGCAGGCGCGACGCTTGTTTGAAGACTATCTGCAGCGGGTTTTCGATGCGTGAATTGCGCTGCAGTGTGGCGCGGCTATCCTAAGGTTTTCTTATATGCGGCTTCATCAAAACGCGCGCCCAAATGCTGCACCACGCTGTGCATGTCGCGAGCGGCGTTTTGTAAACAACTGGTCGCGCCCGGCGACGGCGTCATATTGAAAATAATGCCGTTGCCCGGCGCGATCTTGGCCTCGCCCATGTGCAATTTGCGGTTGATCTTGTCGATCATCACCGGGCGTACACCGCCGATACCGTGCGCGAATTTAAGGTCCTTGAGTTGCATTTGCGGGATGATCTTGCGTGCATCCTGTAAGAACAACATGCGCCGTATGCCGGGGATTTCAAACAACACGTTTTTCGCCATATACCGCCGTACGTCGCGCTCTTTAAACAAATCGTACATCACCTTCATCACGGGTGCGTCCAGGCTGAACACGCGCAGGAAATCAGGAATGGTGTTGTAGTGATAACGTTCCAACATCGGCAGGATCAGCGCCGTCGGCCCGAAGCGCGTCTTGCCGGGCATCAGCACATCGGGATCGCCGTGTATCGCCGCGAACGGCAGTTTTTCGTTTTGCACGGTATAGACCTTGCCGTTTAACACGGTAGGCGTGTAATAAAAACTCCCGGCCACCGGCAAACAGGCGTATTGCAGGCCGTAGCCCATTTGTTGCGCGAACAACAAACTGTGTCCGCCCGCCGACACCACGACAAATCGCGCGCGTAAATCGCCGGTAGCGGTATGCACACGAAAGCCGTTATTTTCCGGTGTGATGGCCTGCACCTTGGCGGACATTTCTACGGTCACGCGTTTACTCGCCTGCGCATCTTCGATAAACGCGATCGCCAAACGTTGAAAATTGACCGTGCTATAATCGTCCGTCACGCCGAGCGCGACGATTTCCTCTTTTCTGCCGCGCGTCACCTCCGGTTCAATACGCGCAATATCCGTCGCTTCGAACAAACGCATAGTGGGGTAGTGAGGGCTGAAGCTGCGAAACCGCTCACGCATCAATGCACTTTCTTTTTCGCCTACGCCCAATACCATTTTGGGATATTTGAATATCAATTCGTCTCGCGCCGGATGTTGCAACGCATAACGCGCGACCAGCGCCGCGCCTTGCTGTACTTGCAAGGCCTTTTCCAACGTATAATTCGTTTCAATGTCGCCGCAGTGCAAGGTTTGGCTATTGTTGCGCCCGTGCGAATTCAGCGTCGCGATACCCGCATATTTTTCCAACAGCGTGATACGCGGAATGTCCGTATAGCGCGCCAATAAATACGCCAATGCGGCGCCAGAGATTCCGCCGCCGACAATTACGACATCTGTGTCTTGGGTGTGCGCCACAACATTGCCTTTTTAAGGATTCAACGGGTATATCGGTCGTCCCCGCACATGCTGAACAATTTCAGCGTGCATCGGCCTGCTACCCTCCGGGCCAGGGGGGGTTAATGGTACCCGGTTGTGAGGATGCTGTGAAGCCATCTCACCCCTAAAACACAAGAATCGCTTTATTATGCTTAGCTTTATGCGTCGTGTGCCGCTAACAATATCCGTGAAAGTCTGCTATTTTGACCAACCTAATTCACTAGCAGCCTGTCGGTCTTATGCGATCGTCGCGAGGGAAAGTCATTTTGAGGCAGATCAGTCCTAAGTCCGACAGGCTGCAAAACCAGACGCGTGTCCATGTTCGCACCACCTACCCCTAGACTCCCGCTCAGGTTATACGTTGCCCAGGCGATGACATCGCTCTATGCGGGCGTGCCGACGGCGACCTTGGCAAGCGGCTTGGTCGGGGGTGTTACCGCACTTACGCTATGGCAGGTCACTACAGATTTCGCGCCTTGGGTTTGGTTGGCCGTGCTTGCAGTGTTGTTGTGTGTACGGCTTTTGGTATGGCAGCGGTTTACGCGCACGCCGCACGCGTTACAAGATTCGCGCTGGATACAATATTTTACGTTGGCGACCTTCGGTATCGGCTGTGCATGGGGTAGCGCGAATATATTTTTATTTGACCATGCGGACCTCGTTCAACATCTATTTCTAGCCTTTGTGTCGGCGGGGGTCGTCGCCGGCGCGCTTAGTAGCCTGTCGTTTTATATGCCCGCCTATTTTGCGTTTCAATTGCCGATTTTAATCCCATTGATCGTGCAGATGGCGCTGCTCGACACACCGCTGGGTTGGGGCATGGCGACGCTGGTCATGTTTTTTTTACTCTACACGTCCACCAGTGCGCGCCAAAACCACATCGTTTGGCGGGAGAATTCGATTGCCAAAAATGCCGCTGTTCACCGCGAACAATTGTTATTGCGCATCGAACAGATGGCGCATATCGGCGCGTGGCGGGAAAGTCTCGAACTCGCGGATTTCGAATGCACATCACAGTGGCGGCGGATCGTCGGTATAGCACCGAGCACGCCCGCCAGTTTGGAAGTTTTTATCCGCAGTTGTGTCGCGCCGCATGACGATGCGGTGCGCTCCGCGCTGAATGCCTGCATCAACGCGGGGCAGGCCATAGATCTGCAGGTCTTGATGGACGGTGCTGATGGGATACGCAAATCGGTGCATATCGTCGCCGAAAAACAACAAATCGATGACCAGTGGGTGCTCGCGGGTTTTTTACACGATGTTAGTGAACAAGCGGCGGGCGATCGCGCGAAAAGTGAATTTGTCTCCGTTATCAGCCACGAATTACGCACCCCCCTTACGGCGATCATCGGCGCGCTGCGCTTCCTAGAACAAACCCCTTCGGCCAACCTGCATGCGCCGGAAAACGCTGAATTGAGCGCAATGGCGCTACGCAACAGTGAACGCTTACTGGGCTTGGTTAATGATCTATTGGATGTCAATAAATTTGACTCCGGCAATTTTGGTTTGGACATACACACGCACAGTTTACGCGCCATACTGTCCCGCGCGGTCGAGGATAATACGCCCTATGCGCTCACCCATAAGATCTCCTTGCATTTTCCGCCGCCTGGTATTGATGTCAAGGTAGAGGTGGATGACGTACGTCTACTACAGGTGCTGGCGAATCTTATCTCCAATGCGGTCAAGTTTTCGCGACCCGGTCAAAGTGTGGAAATATCCATGTTACACCAGGGGATACAAGTGCAGGTGGCGGTGCGCGACTATGGTTGTGGCGTCCCGGAATCGTTTAGGCCGCGCATGTTCACGCGGTTCGCGCAAGCCGACAGCTCCGACACGCGGATACGCGGCGGCACCGGCCTCGGCTTAGCGATCAGCAAGCAAATTATCGAGGCGATGGGCGGTACGCTGGACTACCATTCTTTTGAGGGGGAGGGCAGCACTTTTTATTTTACGTTGCCGCTGCTTAAACTTAGAAACAGCAGTTGACCGCTACTGCTAACACTAACATTGTGATACTCATGAGATTATCAGAAATTTAACATTCACCCTATGGGTGAGCGCGCGATGCCGCGGATTGCACGCTTTACCGCACGCAGGGCGGCGTTACAAGTCTTGCAAAGGGTTCCCCAATGGCTGTATCTAGGTTAAACATATACGTTAGTTTTCCTACGTTTCGAAACGCCCGCGTCTAGGCGTAGAATGGCCGTTGGAATAACAAACAACCTAGGAGAATCCGCATGCTTAAATTTTCGCCACCCCCTGGCGCGCGCCACGCCCTGCGTTGGGCCGCCGTCGCGCTTTTGGTCACGACCTATACCGGCGCCGCCAACGCGTTACCGACCGAATGTGTGACGACCCCTACCGCGCGGGGCTATGAGGCCATCACCTGTACCCCGGCGATTTGGAATGGGGTGTTGGTCACCTATACACACGGCTATGTGGCCCCACAGTTGCCGATGACTGCGCCGGACCTGACGTTGCCCGATGGCCAAGACATGCCCAGTGTATTTCTCGCCCAACACTTCGCATTCGCGACGACCAGCTTTAAGAATGGCTATGCGGTCGAACAGGCCGCCGCCGCGATCAACGACGCGGTCGATATCTTCAATGCCGAACCCAGCCATCCCCCTGCGGCCAAGGTACTGGCGATGGGCCTGTCGTTGGGCGCGAGCGTGACGACGATGTTGGTCGAAAAACAGCCCAAGCGTTACCACGGCGGGTTGTCGTTGTGCGGGCCGGTCGCGGGCATGCCCTACGAGGTAAAATATTTGGGCGATTTCCGCACCGTGTTTGACTACTACTTCCCCGGGATCTTCCCGTTCGGCGTTGTCGATGTGCCTGCCACGGCGTTTTTGGCGTGGAATGGCTATGTCGGCATGGTCGTGTCAGAGATGTCCGCGCACCCCGAGGCGGTCGGTCAATTATTCGCGGTCACGGGCGGGGCCTATGATCCCAATTACCCGCAAACCTTCGCGCAAACCGCGTTGGCGGGGTTGTTCTTCGACATCTTCGGCATGAATGACATCATCGCGACCGCCGGGGGCAACCCGTATGGCAATATGCATACACAATATAGCGGCTCTGCAGACGATGTGGCGTTAAACGCGGGTGTCGCACGCATACGCAGCGACCACGCCGCGCGCCGCTATGTGCGCAAATATTATGAGCCAGAAGGGGAGCTAAGGCGCCCGATGGTGACCTTGCACAACCTGCAAGACCCGGCGGTGCCCTATCGCCACGAGATTATTTACGCGATGAAGGTCGCCAAAGAAGGCTCGTCTAAATGGCTGACACAAATCCCTGTGGACCGATACGGCCATTGCGCGTTTACCAGCGAAGAGATCTTGGGCGCGTTTAATACGTTGGCACAACAGGCGTTGCAGTAACGGTAGGCGATAAATAAAAAGGCCGACCGTGTATGCACACGGTCGGCCTTTTTTATGGTTACAACTTAAGGGAATTACATTTCGTAGGTGATGCTGAGGCGACCGATCAAGGTGCCGGCGCCAGTAGACAACCAATTGGTGCCCGCGAACAGCACGCTCTGGTTCATCGCGGCGTCGATTGTTAAGCCCTTAGTAGCCACGTAGCCCGCGCCTATGCCGAAACTGATGGCATTAGTGCCGGAACTTTCTGTGGTGGTGCTAGCTACTGCTGGGACTACAGTAGTGTTTTTCGTCGTCGAGCTGGTGTAGATATTCTTTTTCATTGATCCGCGCACCGCCCACTTCTGCGACTCACCCAGTT
>JAOUGF010000119.1 GCA_029857925.1 Gammaproteobacteria bacterium | reverse complement strand
GCATTAGCCAAAGGCATCGTTGCAGTTTCTGCGTTGCTTGAGGACGGCGCCTCAATGCGCACCTTGCTCGCATTTATCGCTTGCGTCTGCGCGTCCAATAAACCCTTCACATCAACGATCATGCCGACGGTCAATACGTCTGTCGTGTGGCTGATGTTGTTGTTTGCGTCTACGACTTGCGTGTCTGTGAAGACAAGGATTTCTGCATCCGAGTGCGCGCCACCGTCTGGGCTGAGTGTGAAACTGCTCGCCGAGTGGATTGCCGCGATCTTGCCTTCAACGGAGATTTTCATTTGCGTCGCCGCTGCGTCGGTCGTTGCGGTAATGATTTGGTTGATATCTTCTGCACTGGATGTGCTGGGGTGATCGGATGCGGTAATTTGTGCGATTTTATCAATGTTGATATCCAATATGAGAGTGTTCAATTGCCCGGAAACGACGTTGAGCGTGACGGGTGCCGTTATGCCCAATTTTTTAGCATTATACGCTTTAAAACAATTGCGTGTTCAGCCATGCGTCTCGCATCCGTTTGTATTGTCGGTGCTGATACGTAGCGACGCACCGCAACACGGGCTGTATTTCCAAATCGGAAGATGATCGTCGCGTTCGAGTGATAGTCGAATGAATTCGCCGCACGTGGGGCATACACCCAGTACCTGTAAACTGATGGTCTTGAGTCGTATCAGTGTGTAAATTTCATAGGGTACAAAAAATAAAAAAATACGCCATACAACATGGATTCGCCGGGGATCATCAATAGTACGAAACTTATCGTCAGAAAGCCCAAGGAATGTCTGAGACCGTGCCTCAATCGACTCCCTACGGTGCCCCCCGTACTATGGTATACACCAGAGGCCCACTGATGCGTTGTTACGCTACGCAGCCAAACAGATGTTTGCGCGAATTTCATAGCCGCTTGGTTACCGAGCAGTCGCTTGTTGAAAGAAAACCACGGTATCGAGCCTCGAAGTAATATTTTAAAATCTGATCATCCCCATTGTTGCGGGATACAACCCCCGATAACCTTACCCCGACGTCACCACCTCGCGCAACAACGCCGCGAGACGCTGCGTGCCGGGACCGGGCGCGGCTTGGTTACCGAAGATGAGAAACATCGCGATGGTATTGATCTGGCCCTCGCGCAACGGTAGTAATTTCAATCGGCCATCGTCCAAAAAAGGGTGAATGCGATTCCGTGGTAGCCACGCGTAGCCCATGCCATCGAGCACGGCGGCGATCGCCGTTTGCATGTTACTGACCGACCAGCGCTGTTTCGCACCCAACCAACCGCTGTCGCGCGCGCGCGTGATGCCGGAATCCCGTATCACCATTTGCCGATGCGGTTGTAAATCCGCGACCGTGAGTTCACGCCCCAGCACTTGCAGTGCGTGGCGCGGGTGCGAGACCGCGATAAAATCTTCCGTCAACAACGCCTCACCAAGAAATCCGTCCGGCACGTGCGGCGCCAGCGCGAGTTCCGCGACACCTTGCAATAATGCGTCATCGGTGCCGGACAACACCGTTTCGGTCAGCGTAACGCGGGTGTCCGGGCACAGGGGTTCGAAACGGCGCAACACCTTCAACACGATATCGATTGGAAACGCGGCATCCACGACCAGCCGTATCTCCGCCTCCCACCCCTGCGCCAATGAGCGTGCAAACGACTCGATCGCGCGCGCCTCGTCAAGCAGATCGCGCGCGCGGCGCACCAACGCCTCTCCCGCCTCGGTCAACTGGGCCTTGCGACCTTCTATCCGCAGCACGTCGATGCCCAGTTGTTGCTGCAGTCGGGCGACCGCGTAACTGACCGAGGATTGGCTGCGATGGAGGCGCTCGGCGGCCAATGCATAGCCTCCACAGTCGACAACGGTGACCAAGGCTCGCCAATGATCGAGGCTGACGCGGGGGCTCATGGGCTATACATCTACTAATTCGATTAAAATGAACGATATTTTGCGCTTTTATATTCATATAATCAATCTATCATTGTACTTGTACCGGGCCACAGGCCCCCACCCCACAGGAGTCTACTATGACGAAAAATGGCAATCTCATCGGTCGCGTCTTGATGGCGCATATCTTTTTGTTGGCAGGCCTCAGCAAGATCTCCGGCTACGCCGCCACCCAGGGCTATATGCAATCCATGGGTGTCCCTGGCGCGCTGTTGCCTTTGGTCATCGTGTTAGAGGTCGGCGGCGCACTGGCGTTGATCCTCGGTTGGCAGACCCGCATCGCCGCGTTCGCGCTGGGTGCGTTTACGCTGGTCGCGGGGGTCATCTTCCATGGCAATGTCGGCGATCAGATGCAAATGATCATGTTGATGAAAAATATCGCGATTACCGGCGGTTTAATTTTGTTGGGTACGCAGGATATGCAAGGCGCATTCAGTTTGGACGCGCGCAAGCGTTAAGCAACAGTGGGGCAGCCACTGCAGGCTGTCCCCTTTTTAGTGGAGGCAATATGATCACGATACGCCACGCGAATGAACGCGGCCATGCCAATCACGGCTGGCTGGATAGTTTTCACACCTTCTCCTTCGCCGATTATTTCGATCCAAACCATATGGGTTACTCGGTGTTGCGCGTAATCAACGACGACACCGTCGCACCAGGCGCCGGGTTCGGCACACACGGTCATCGCGATATGGAGATTATCAGCTATGTATTAGAGGGTGCATTAAAACACCAAGACAGCATGGGCAACGGATCGGTGATACGCCCCGGCGACGTGCAGCGCATGAGCGCCGGGACGGGCATCACGCACAGCGAATTCAATGGATCAGATCGTGAACCGGTGCATTTTCTGCAAATTTGGATCCTGCCGAATCAACGCGGTCACACACCGAGTTACGAACAAAAACACTTTCCGGAAAACGAACGCGAGGGACGTTGGCGCTTGCTCGTTTCACCCGACGGTCGCGAGGAATCCTTACGCATGAATCAGGACGCGTATCTGTTCGGAACGCGATTGGACAGCGAGGAGCAGGTGGACTACACCCCGGCCATCGGTCGCAAACTCTATGTGCATGTCGCGACCGGTCATATCCAATTGGCGGGGCAGACGTTGCAGGGCGGCGACGGTGCGTTCATCGCCGACGAGGCCGCGATCGCTGTCATCGCGAAGGCCGCATCAGAAATATTGCTGTTTGATTTGCCGTGATTATCGCGAATGCATTTGTTGTTTTTTGATGTAGCACCAACGGCGGGCATGGCCTCACCTGTTAGCTGTTTCAAAGTGCATTGTGCAAGACCTGGCCCTGCAAGCGCAGCTTAGGGCACGTTCAGCGGCTCTAAGCCTTTGCCAGCCTCCAAAATCGATGCACTTCCGTCTTTTTCATACAAAGTTTTATTGTTTTCGGCGTCTTGTAACACCTTCAGATAAATCTTTTGGCACGTGAGGTCATAGGTTTTCGCCTCCATTGCTAGTTTACATTTGGTTCGTACGGCAAACGCGCCCAGCAAAATGAAGGTGGATTTCCTCGTACTCACTTGTCCTTATCCTCTTGCACTCCTATCCTTGTATATGAGTAAAATGGACTATGATTGCAGATACCCAATTGGCAATCCGGGTAAATAGAGGGTACCTCCAAAAATTCGATCAGGGGATGCAGCGCTAGGCGGAAAGGGGCGAAAAAGCGCAGTTTACACGTTGCCTCAAAGGCCTGGCATATCTGAGCATTTTTCGACCCTTTTCAACGACGCGATGCGCCGCTCAGCGGATTTTTAGAGGTTCCCTCATGTTAGAATAATCCAGTGGGCGGCGTTGATGAGGGAGCGCGATCGTGAGCATTGAAACTGAACAAGGTGTCTCCAAAATATCCGCAGGCGTGGAAAATATTAGGGGGGCATTTGATGAACATCCGGCGTTTTATGCTCAGGACAATCGCCGACATCGTGCGTTTAATCCGGTCACAAAGTCATTTCTGGAACTTAAATATCATGCATTACTGCCACGAGAATTGATT
This sequence comes from Gammaproteobacteria bacterium, assembly GCA_029857925.1. Classification (GTDB taxonomy): domain Bacteria; phylum Pseudomonadota; class Gammaproteobacteria; order S012-40; family S012-40; genus CAKKRP01. The sequence continues at coordinate 2,761 of JAOUGF010000119.1, read as the reverse complement.
CAAGGTAAGCACATACTTGACCTCGGCTCCTGCACGGGCGCTGCCGGTCAGTGGGCGTTGTACTATGGCGCTGAAAGCTATACAGGCGTGGAGGTACAGGAGGCCTATGTCGCCCAATCCCGTCAATTGCTCGCGCACTGGGGGTCACAGGTTTGCATCGTGCGCCAAGATGTGCGCAGTTTTCTAAGTGACGCACATCCACGACAGTTCGATATCGTGTTGGCCGCAGGCATGTTGTATCACTTTATCGACACGAAACTTATTATCGACTTGATGTGCAATGTCGCGCGCGATGTCGTGATTATTGAGACCAATTACCCCCCGGCAATTCGTGAGGGGAAAATCCCGCGCGGTCTGGCAGTGACAGAATATATGCTGGATCAAGAGGTCAATCTCGCGCAGCAAAAGGCGTCTTTGTTGGGCGTTTCGGCGACGTCTTCACTTGCGGCATTGGACATCTTTTTTAAATTGAATGGTTATCAAAAACGAGAAGAAACACTGGAATTTGAAATCACACCGGATACCGTGCTGTATGACGAGCGCTTAGTAGGTAACAGCCCATTGCAATTGCGTTTTGCGGTGCGCTATTTTCGAGACCCATCGGGTGTTCAGGTAAAGACACTGGAAGAAAGCCTCCCAAGCCAGCAAGGCGCAAAGCGTTCTTGGGAATACGATGAATTTGCAAAGAAAAAAACCGCCGCCTATGCGCAACACGCCGCAGCGATACGCGCCGAAAAGCAAGGGAGTTGGTCGTTTAATTCCGCTATCGCCAGCCAGTTTGACCGCATCGCAGCCCGCGAAATACCGGATTACCAGCGCGTTATTGATCGTTGCGTGCATATCGTTAGAAGACTGGGCAAGGCAAATCCTCGTGTTATCGATGTAGGGAGTGCCATAGGCGCGACACTGAAGGCCTTATATGACGCTGGGTTCACTAACATTTATGGCGTCGATAACTCGCAGGCGATGCTAGACAAGTCGTTTAACAAGGCGACGTTGATTTTGTCCGATAAGTTTCCTGTCGCATACGGGCCGTATGATGTGGTCATCGCGAATTGGGTGTTGCATTTTATTCGTGATCGCGCGGCATATTTGTCAGATATACGCGCTGCGATGTCGCCCGGCGGCATTTTGTTACTAACGGAAAAAGTGAGTTCCAGCAAGTTTGCGCACGAATTGTATTACGATTTTAAACGTGCGAACGGGGTGACAGAAGAAGAAATTGCGATGAAACGCGAACAGATAAAAGGGGTCTTGACGACCTATGATCTCACTTGGTACATAGACAAATTGCATGAGCTAGGCTATACGCACATCGATATTGTAAATGCGAATACGGTGTTTGTAACGATCATGGCCCAGTTGGAGGATCATTAAGGGGATGAACTGCTGTTTCTAGGACTATAAAAATGTGTCGTTTGATGACTAAAATATTCACTCTTTACAAATTAGCCTTGGTTCGCGTATTTTTTTCGGCGAATAATTGAACATGAAGAGCGTATGAATCACCTCGTTGCCCGACGATGATCTATTTAATTGGATAATTCTCTTGAAAAATAAATTTTGCATTGATTTACGGTTACAAACACCTGTCGTGCGATATAAATATCTTGACAATGCCGTGGCAGTTAAGCAATAGTTTGCACTCTTACTCACCTGCAGATTAACATTGAGATATATATGAAAATAGGGATCATCTTCATCGTGAATTTTATGTTGGTTTCCTGCGTCCTTGCGGACCAATCTTTGTCTTCTCATAAACTAGCGGATCAGACGATCCCCTATCCGCCGGGAATGGTTTTGAATGGCGCTGCGAGTTATTTGGGAACGGTAGATCATGATTCTTCACCCTATTATAAACATCCGAATTTTTACGAGATGAAAAGCGGTTCAAAGTCAAGCCTCTCGCTTTTGCAGCATTTTAAAACTTATCAACAGACCACGGAATATACCTGCGGGCCTGCCGCCTTGGTGATGGCAGCGTTTTACCGTGGCGTGCAGCTTAATGAATTGGAAGTGGCGAATGCTGCGGGCACGAACCCAGATACCGGCACATCGACTGAACAGATGGTGAATTATTTAACGAGTACCGGTTGGAGTGTTCGTTCTAGTTTGACAGAACCCACTGTTGCGTCTTTAGGTTTTTTGAAAAAACAGGTAGAAGAAGGGAATCCGGTGATGGTTGAGTGGGTCGATTGGGCGGGCCATTGGCAGGTTATTATCGGTTATGATGACATGGGAACCCCGGACATTGAGGCGGATGATGTGCTGGTGATGGCGGACCCTTATGATACCACCGATCATTTGCAGGATGGCTATGGCGTAGTGCAGGCAGATAGATTCCAATATATGTGGTTTGATCATAATTTGCTGCCCGAGAACCAACGTGAGCAGCAATGGATAATCTTCCAACAGCAGGATGGTCGGCGGCTTCATTGATATGAAGCATAAAGTGCACAGTGCGTGCGCTGCATATAGAGTCGATTGGGAAAATTATTAAGTGGAACGGGGTTTGTACCCTTCAGGTAACGTGTTAGTGAATATTTTAGCGCTGGTTTAAGCTTGATTGGCGTCCTCTTATAAAACTGTTACTTACTCACTATGACTAGACTAATCAATGAATCCTGGTGCTGCTCAGTCTATCCACCCGATTCTTATGGGTGGATAGACTGCGAACGACCTCCTTGCATTACCAGTTAATATTTCAGCCTGAAAAAATGCGCGTCACGTCATTGAATGGTTGAAGGCAAGCCCTATTTAA
>JAOUGF010000118.1 GCA_029857925.1 Gammaproteobacteria bacterium | reverse complement strand
TTCAACATCACTCAAAACGCACCGTCGAACGGATTCACTGTTGGTACAACGCCGGTGGTGTGGACGGCAACCGATAGCAGTGGTAACCACGCAACCGCCACGCAATTCGTGACAATTGCGGACACTACACCGCCTACACTCATCGCGCCGCGCGACATTAGTGTCGAAGCCAACGCACTCCTAACCACACCCGTAATACTAGGTTCGGCGAGCGCGCTAGACCTAGTGGATGGTGCGACCATCGTCACTCACAATGCGCCTAACGCATTCGCGTTGGGCACCACCCACGTAACCTATACGACGCGTGACGCCAGGCAAAATCTCGCCCAAGCGATACAACGTGTAACAGTTATAGATACTACCGCGCCTGCACTTTTGGCCCCTGCGGATCTTTTAGTCGAGGCTACGGGTGTGCAGACTCCTATAAACATCGGCAATGCGACCGCCACCGATATATTTGCTGTCAAAATCGCCAACAACGCCCCTGGTTCTTTTGCGTTGGGAACCACAGTGGTCACGTGGCTAGCCACTGACGTCAACGCCAATGTCAGTAAAGCGCAGCAGAAAGTCACAGTCGTGGACACCACCGCACCAAGATATACGTTTGAGCTAGTACGTTCACGCATAGATCAACATCACCACAAAATGGTGCATGTCGCTAACATAGCAAATATCAGCGATTTGGTTGATGCAAAGCCGAATGTGGCTATAGATGTGACATATACACCCGCCGAGCGTCACATGAAACACACGCGTGACAATGCGGATTGGGAAGTGAAAAAGGTGGGTAATACCTGGCAAGTTTGGGTACGCGCCAAAGGTGAACAACAGCATCGCAAAGAACGCATATACAGCATCAATTTAACAGTGTCAGACAGCACCGGTAATTCCGCGACCGAAAGCAAGCACGTTACGGTCAAGCATGACCGCGGACATGAAAATGAACACGAAAAACGCTAAATTATCACTCCGAAAGCATTAAATGTCGTCACTCACCTCTCCCTAACCCTCTACCCAACGGGCGCAAGCCCCGCGGTGGGGGGTGGGGATTTTTTCGGATTTTTTTTCAGGTTATAGTATCAATATACGCACCCCCTTCCTCGGAGTGGGTTTTATTGCCTGATTTAATAGGATAAAGGTTGGCGCCTGAATGCCGATACCCTTCACTCCGGGGTAATAGGTAAGAATATGACGCCTATTCAGCGTTTTACGTGGCTTACACGCGCATTCGCGTTGCTCACCGTGCTGATTTGCTGCGCGCATATTTCCGGGATTACGACTATCCCAGTACTAAGCCGCATTGAAAACATCGCCTACGATACTAGGTTAAACTTGACCCGCGATGACACACCGGATTTGCGTATCGTTATAGTCGATATTGATGACCAGAGCCTAGCTAAGCTGGGACGCTGGCCGTGGGATCGGCGCTTGCTTGCTCGTTTGGTAGACACTTTGCATTTTGACTATAAAATTAAAATTCTTGGATTTGATATGTTGTTTGCAGAGGCTGAAAATCCCTCAGATATAGAAATACTTGAACATCTCGCAAAAACGACACTAAAAAACGACACACTGTACAACGAAAGTTATAAAAAACTTCTTCCATCCTTGCAGCGAGATAATATTTTCGGAAAAAGCTTGGACTTCAAGTCCGTGATATTGGGGTATTATTTCAATCATTCGCCGGATGCTAAATACTTTGTCAGCGGCGAATTGCCAAAACATTTAACTACAACTGCAAATGTAGACAGCTTAAATATACCGTTTACCAATGCCGTAGGATATGGCGCAAATCTCGCTTCATTGCAAAAACGTGCAAGTGGCGCTGGGTTTATAGACATGCCTATGATAGACGCAGACGGCATCATGCGTCGTTTACCTCTCATTCAACGTTACGACAGTAAACTCTATGAAGCCTTTTCCCTAGCAATGGTACGCACACTGCTAGAGCAGACGGAAGTGACGCTTAATATTTCTGCGGAGTATGGAAACGAATCTGTAAATAAAGGTTTAGAAAGCATTGACGTGGGCGGTTTGAGAATTCCAGTGGATGAAACCGGAGCGGTATTCATTCCGTTTCGCGGGAACTATCCGAGCTTTCCCTATATACCGGCTATTGATGTATTGGAAAAAACGATAGATGCCGACATGCTCAGCGATGCAATCGTACTGATAGGTACCACTGCACCGGGCTTATTGGATATGCGTGCAACACCTGTCAATGCCGTTTATCCGGGTGTTGAGATTCATGCCAATATGATCTCTGGCATCCTAGATCAAACCATTAAACACCGGCCCGCCTGGGTACAAGGCGCGCAACTAAGCGCGGCTGCCTTCATAGGCCTAATTCTTACGACGCTACTGAGCCGTCTTTCATTTATAAAAACGATTGTTGTATATGGCGTACTTCTATTTTCCTTTACAGCTGCCTACTATTTGGCTTGGACACGTGACAATACCGATATACCCATCGTACCGTTAATCAGTATGATTGTAGTTTTTTTTGCGCTTCAGAACTCATTCGGTTTCGTTGCAGAACGCTTAACAAAAAACAAGCTCGAAAGATTGTTTGGTCAGTATGTTCCACCTTTGGTGGTAAATGAGATGAGTAAAAACCCGGAAAATTTTTCGTTAAGCGGTGAAATCCGTCAAATGACCGTACTCTTCTGTGACTTAAGGGGATTTACCAGTCTATCTGAAACGCTAGACCCCGGCGTACTGACTCCGCTTATTAATCAATATATGACGCTTATGACAACTATCATTTATCGTCATCATGGAACCATAGATAAATATATTGGTGACGCTGTCATGGCCTTTTGGGGCGCGCCTTTGCTGGACGGTAACCATGCGCAACACGCGGTGGAGGCGGCGCAAGAAATGGTCGATGCATTACCGGAAATAGAACCCGTATTCGTTCACCACGGTTTACCACCTCCCAAAGTGGGAATCGGCATCAACAGCGGTTCTATGCACGTAGGAAATATGGGCTCTGAATTTAGAATTTCGTATACGGTACTTGGTGACGCGGTCAACCTGGCGTCTCGTTTAGAAAACCTGACCAAGCGCTATGGCGTAAGCCAAATTGTGGGTGAAAATACTCGAAACGCTGTTAATTCGCATTTATACCGAGAATTAGATATAGTAAAAGTCATTGGAAAATCCACAACGGTAAAAATATATGAGCCCATTGGAAAATTAGAATTGCAAACACCACCGACGTTGGAAGAATTGCAGTTATATCAACAAGGGTTGACGCTCTATCGGCAACGCCATTGGGCGGACGCCAAACAGATTTTCCAAACATTATTACAGGTTCCTGCCGCACCCATTATTTATCAACTTTATTTGGGGCGGTGTCTACATCTACTGGCGCATCCTCCGGGAGAATTCTGGGAACCCTCCATCTCGTACAAAGACAAGACATAAATACTGCATTCCAACGCGTAATTGAAAAACGTCTATCTGCGTAAAGCATACCACCAGGCACCAAATATTTCATGGAACACTGTGCTGCTGCGTTGTAACGCACTGCCATCAGGTACGATTTTAAGCAGCCATGGCAGTGGTTCAGCGACGGATTTAAATGTCGTAGGTGCCGGAATGATATCCAAACCCGCATCCTTAAACATACGCACCGAACGCCGCATGTGCAATGCATCCGTCACAAGATAAACGCGTCGAACACCATCGGCAAGCAAGATCGGCGCAGAAAATGCGGCATTTTCTTCTGTATTAAGACTTTTATCCTCACGCCAACGTACTTCAACCGAAAACTCTCTGGACAAAACACTAGACATCAGTTGCGCCTCTGACGCACCTTCACCAAAAGGCGTCCCACCTGCCACCAAAATGGGTAGCCCCGTACGACGCGCAATGAAGGCGCCATAACGAAGACGCGCGAGCGTGGAATTATTCACGGTTAAGGATTGCGCAAACTCCTCGGCGCCCGGGCGTCGACCTCCACCCAATACCACGATTGCCTGAGCGTCTAGAGACAAGGTATCGGGGTTTAACGCCGGTGAGGTTTCTGCGATTGCGGCCAACCGATAAGATACCCATGGCGTTGACAACAGATATAGCGCTGCGAACGTCCCAATAATGACGCGCATCCCTAAACGGCGCCGACGTTGGTAGATCGCGACACCCGCGAGTATCAACAAAAAAAATATCCCTGGAGGAACTATAAATGCCGAGACAAATTTTGTAGCTAACATCTGCTTCCCACTCTAGTTTTTGTTTTCCAAGTACCAATGATATGCCCTGGCGATGCCTTCAGGCAATGACGTACGCGCCCTCCACCCTAACGATTCCAAACGCGATATGTCTAACAACTTGCGCGGCGTGCCATCCGGTTTAGTGGAGTCATATATTATCTTACCCTGGTACCCCACCACATTACCGACTATTTCAGCAAGCTCCGCGATACTTAAGTCTATACCCACACCCACATTTATAATGCCCGATTCCGCATAGTTACACATCAAAAATACCGCAGCATCGGCGAGGTCATCGGAAAAAAGAAATTCGCGTCTTGGTTTTCCACTCCCCCATACCACCACTTCTGGGCGGCCCGCGAGCTTGGCTTCATGAAATTTACGGATTAAAGCGGGTAAAACATGCGAAGTCTGCAAGTCAAAATTATCGCCAGGCCCATATAAATTCGTCGGCATTAGTGAAATGCCGTTAAACCCGTACTGTTTGCGATAGCTCTCCAGCATTTTAATACCCGCGATTTTCGCAATCGCATAGGCTTCGTTGGTAGGTTCCAATATGCCTGTTAACAAATATTCTTCTTTAATCGGTTGTGGTGATAGTTTCGGGTAGATACACGAAGATCCCAGAAATAATAATTTTTTTGCTGCGCTACGATATGCGGCATCAATAATATTGGTCTGAATAAGCAAGTTGTCACGGATGAATTGCCCGGAACAAGTATCATTGGCATGAATACCACCTACTTTCGCGGCAGCAAGAAAAACATATTCTGGTTTAATTTGGGAAAAAAAACTATAGACTGCCGCTTGATTGGTTAAATCCAATTCGGAATGCGTTCTGGTAACAAGATTCGTAAATCCCGTTTTCTGTAGGTGTCGGTAAATCGCGCCACCCACCAATCCACGATGACCTGCTACGTAAATGACGCTGTCCTTATTCATCTGAAAGGTCTCGCGTCGAAAAATGATTGTTAGATCCAACAGAAAAAACTGCCACGACATTGTGCCCTTTTGAATCTCTAGGGCTGTAATGATAATACAAGTCTATAGACAGTCAAAGTAAAATACGCGAAATCCGCTATTAGGCGTACATATCTAGCAGGCCCTGTTTTGCCGGTAGTGTCGGACGCGGGTTGCTTTCAACGCCAACTTCTGAACTTTCCACATAAAAGCGATGGTTATGTTGAGAACGATATGCCGATCCATCTGAAAGACTGGAGCCCTGACGTTGCTGAAAATCTTGCAGGGTCACATCAATATTTCCCGGACGACTACCGCTGCTATCACTGAGTAATTCGCGCAATTTAGGTAGGCTGGCCTCTACCGCCTCACGAACTGCGCTATGCGGCGTGCTGATCACTACATTGAGATCGTCACCTTTATATTCAATTTGCACGCGTACCGGGCCTAAATGCGCCGGGTTGAGCTGAATATCCGCCGATTGAACTTGGTTGTTTGCCATCCAGTGCACGCGTTCCCCGAAATGCTCGCCCCATCCCGGACGCCCTACCATCGTAGACACACTCGCCTGGGTTGATGCTCCCGAGGGGCCTGTGTGACTGGTCGCGTGCGGGGAATACACCCCTTGTGATGGCCCCGCGTTTCCGGTACCGCCTTGTGCCGAGTTATCAACGGTGTTGCCGACGTTGGAGAGAGCACCCGTCGCCCTCGCCTCAATGCTCAACATATTTTCGTTTACTGATAATCGTTTTTCAGCATCCGCCTTCGCTGTGAGTGCGACTGCCGCATCCAGCGCCGGTAATGCCGGTTGCGCTAGTGTGCCTTGTAATGGAGGCGCTACTTTGGTTACGATGTTGCTTGCGTGGGTATCGGTATCTATTCCATTCGTTGGTGTGGATGCGGGGTTTACAACGATTTCAGTATCGTTAGCAGCGGAAATTAACGGTGTATTTTGCTCCGTTGCGTCAATAAGCAGATTCGCCTCTCCGCCTAAATGTTCACCTGGTGCGCCTACTGTATTAGTTGTCGGCTTGGCCGTAGTTGACCGCATGTTGACGGCGTCTTTCCGGGCATCGGCTACTATTCCGCTATCTGTACTGAATTGTCCAGCGGTGCTTTCCATTTGCATCGTGTTGGCCGCAATGGGTTGTGCGACTCTATTATTATTCGTTGCGACCGTTAAGAGGTCTGACATCTTCTCTGAAGGTGACTCTCCGATTTGAATATTGTCTTGCGTATTTCCTTCGGCCGTATTTTCGGAAATCGGGGGAACGGGTATCGCCGTTTCATCCAGCGTTAATTGTTTTGATTGCTCCATCAATTTAATGAGGGCGGATACGGCGTCTTCCGCGTCTTTATTTTCTTCTTTAGATGAATCTATTGCAACCGAGGTATCGATTTTCGATTGCGAAGGCGTGTCTGTGCTTTCAGATTTTACATCGGTAGCGGTGTCATTATCGTCGGTATCACCACGTGTAACCTCGGACGTGCGCGACGTATTTTTTTCCGTAACCTGACCCGATGCCGAATTTCGTCGGTCGTCGGAAGCCGTCCCAACTATTTTATG
>JAOUGF010000117.1 GCA_029857925.1 Gammaproteobacteria bacterium | reverse complement strand
TACAAACCATTTGTAGGGGCAGTTGAAGAAATTTTACAAAAAATAAATAGACACGTGTTTTTTTTGGGTGGAGAATAAATAATGAAATCAACGCAGAAACTCGGTGTCTACGGCGTCAGTCGGTAGGGATCTGCATTTTAGAGGTTCCCTTTACAGAGAGTAAATGTCATTGGCTACGCGGTAGACGGCTGCCCTGGAGCGGGTCGAGTCATGTCGAAGGTGCGCACATGAAACTAAAATTACTGCTAGGTGTTACGTTGTTGGGCATCGTGATACCGTTGATGAATGCAAATGCACGGGAAACGGGTGAGGGCACTGGTATCCTACCCGCGACGCCGCCGATCAATATTCACACCGGCATCGGCAGCGCGCACTACGTCGGGTACGGCGCGTTGAAATTCGATGTAATACTTCCTCAATATGCAAAACCCGGCTTTACATTGGGCAAAGATGAAGATTCGCGATTTAAGATTGGCGAGGTCGATTTCACCGCCGAAGGCTTGGTGTATGTCAACGACGGAAATATCGCACCCCAAGAATCGTCAGAAGGTGCATGGATGCTCGGCACGCTGACTGGCGCAATGAAGACCCGTGGATTTACGCGCTATGGTGTTGGCTTTAACACGCGTTATTCGCGTTCCGGATTTGTGTTGGGCAAGCGCAACACGTTTGCACGGCGCATCCTCGCAAGCAATGGTTTTATTTTGGACTACGGATTTTCTTCGCTGTTCGGGTTGTATCATATTTCCGGTAATACACGCATGGAATCCGTGCCCGCAACTGGGCAGTTGTACCGCTATATATCCGATTTTAATGAAGATTCGACAGGTATTGCCTATCGTCCGATGTTGACGTTGCAGCCGACGTTTCATCTGGGCCGTTGGTTGACCATGGTGCCCTTTGCGGGTGTCACCGCGTTTGTGAGTGCAGATTATTCTTCTTGGAAGGTGAATTATTGGGAAGACGTATTGTATGGCCGTGATTGTCTTGATGGCTGTCCCGATGACGGATTTTTCACGCACTTTATCCCCTTCGAAACGTTCGCGGGGTTTGACATAGAGTTGCATGTTAGCGCTACCGATACGTTGGCGTTGTCATCATTTTTCGCGGCTGCGAACCCAACAAATACCACCAATATGTCGGAGATCTATTTGGTGTATACACGCCGATTTGACTGAGTTCGTGTAAAGCGACGGTTCAAGCGGTTTTTATTGGGCCGTGGGCGTCGTAGGTGTCATTGCCGATTGGTCGGCAAGTATATCTACGCCATTTGCAGGTGTGATCGTTGCGGCCGGGATGTTTGCGTGTGACTGCCACAGTGCGACGGCATGCTGTTTGGACGTACCACTTACGACGAATACAACCTGGCGTGCGAGGCTCAATCGATGCGCGCTCAGTGAGACGCGTTCGGTGTATGGCAGGGGGGCGTCGTTAATGGGCAATGCGGGCGGACTATTTTCAGCGGAGCCCCATACGTGTCCTGGAAACAGACTCGCGGTATGTCCGTCTTCACCAAGCCCTAACACCACCAGATCAAATACACCAACGCGCTGCAGAACCGCTGCGTAGGCCTCAGCGGCAGTTGCGGCGCCCCGTTCAGCAGGGATCGAATGAATTTGTGCCGAGGGGATAGCTACGTTGTGCAACCATGCGGTGTTTACCATCACGCTGTTACGCGCCGGATCATCCGGCGGCAGACAACGTTCATCGCCGTAATAAATATGCCACGCTTGCCATGCCGTATCCATTGTAGATAGTCCGGCATAAATTGCGCGTGGGGTATTACCCCCTGCGAGCACTATGTGAAATGCGCCGCGGGCGGCGATGGCGGTTTGTGCGCTGTGAGTGATGAGGAGCAGCGCTGCGTCTTTGAGGGCCTGGGGCGTCGGATAGACATGCCAACGGCAGGTTTGGGTAGTCTCTTGCATCACATACTCGATTAGATGTAGGAATGGTTGTTGCTGGAACAATCTCGTGTGATACGACGATAGCATATTGGTTACAATAATTCATAATAATTATAGCAATAATTTTTCGTATGCGAGCTTAACATTGCGTCGAAGAAGTATGCCATTATGTGTAATATATTTTCTTGACGAAAATTCACATCCATGTGATTTAGTAAAGAATTCGCATGCACGTGTAATCAGGAGATGAACATGCAACTGGGTATGATAGGCCTCGGAAGAATGGGCGGCAATATGGCGCGTCGATTGCGTCGCGGTGGTATTGAGGTCGTGGGCTACAATCGTTCTCCCGACATCGTACACGCGCTCGCGAAGGAAGAAGGACTGATCCCTGCTACGACGGTAGTCGAGTTGGTAAATAAACTCCGAGTGCCGCGCGTGGTATGGCTGATGGTGCCTAGTGGCGATGCGACCGAACAACAAATACGCGATCTTGTCCCATTATTGAGCATCGGTGACATCATCGTAGATGGTGGCAACTCCAATTACCATGACAGCCAAAGACGCGGCACTTGGTTGGCCGAGCAGGGACTCGGTTTTATGGATGCCGGTACCTCGGGTGGCATCTGGGGATTGGAAAACGGCTATTGTTTAATGGTCGGCGCGACAGCACAGGTTGCGCAGGCAGTGGCGCCGGTTTTGAAAATCCTCGCGCCTGCGGTGGATCGCGGTTGGGCGCACGTCGGGCCGATCGGCGCCGGTCATTTTACCAAAATGATACACAACGGCATCGAATACGGCATGATGCAGGCTTATGCCGAAGGTCTGGCCTTGCTTAAAGGTAAGCAAGAATTTGCGCTGGATTTGGCGCAAGTGACAGAGCTATGGCGCCACAGTTCTGTGGTGCGTAGTTGGTTGCTCGATTTGACCGCAGACGCGCTGAAACACGATCAGCAATTGGAGACGGTTGCACCCTATGTCGCGGATTCCGGAGAAGGGCGCTGGACGGTCATCGAATCGGTCGATCAAGGCGTCGCAGCGCCTGTGTTATCGCTTGCGTTGCACATGCGTTTCGCCAGTCAAGACAGTACGGGTTATCCTTACCGCTTGTTGTCGATGATGCGCAATGCGTTTGGCGGTCACGCGGTAAAAAAGAAGGAGGGTGGATGATAGATCCTTGCACGCTAGTCATCTTTGGCGCCACCGGCAATCTGGCACAACGGAAACTGATCCCGTCGCTATATCAACTGGAGGCCGCCGGACGCCTGCCTGAACAGATGGTGGTGTTGGCCTTTGGCCGTCGTCCGTGGTCGCGCGACCAATGGATCACCGAAGTTGAAAGTATGCTGGTGCAAAAATATCCGCAGGGTGTAGACGAGCGGATTTTCACGCGTTTTCGTGAGCGTTTACATTATTTGCAAGGTGACTTGGAACAACCTGAAGGCTACAGAATACTTAAAGAAAAAATAGATGTGGATGCGTCATTTCCACCCAACACGATTTTCTATATGGCGATACGCCCGCTTGAATTTGGTGAAGTAATAAGCCAGTTGGCGGCGGTCGGGTTATTGAATAATAAGGCTCACTGGCGTCGCGTGGTGATAGAAAAGCCTTTTGGAAACGATCTATTGAGCGCGCAGGTCTTGCAAGCGAGTCTATATAAACATTTGGACGAACCGCAAATTTATCGTATCGACCACTATTTGGGTAAAGGTACGGTACAAAATATTATGGTGTTCCGCTTCGCCAATGTATTGCTGGAGCCATTATGGAATCGTCACTTTATCGATCATGTCCAGATTACTCATTCTGAGACGATCGGTGTTCAAGGCCGCGCGGACTATTACGAAGGTGCGGGTGCATTGCGCGACATGATACAGAGCCATTTGTTGCAATTGTTGACCTTGGTGGCGATGGAACCGCCAGTGTTAATGGATGAAGAATCTTTGCGTGACGAGAAAGTCAAAGTGCTCAAGGCACTGCGACCGATAACACAAAATGCGGTACATGCGCACGCATTCCGTGCGCAGTATTCAGCAGGTGTCATTGACGGTAAACAAGTAGCGGGATATTTAGAAGAGCAAGATGTCGCGCCAGACAGCACCACCGAGACCTATGCCGCACTAAAGTTGTATGTCGATAATTGGCGCTGGAAGGGCGTGCCGTTTTATGTCCGAACCGGAAAGCGCATGGCGGAAGGCAGTTCCGCTGTGTGTATTCGATTCAAGGCGCCCCCGCAAGATTTATTGCGCAATACCAAGCACGAGGCGCCGCGCCCCAATTGGATTATGCTCGGTATCCAACCCAATGAATGCTTGCGTATGGAAATGCAAGTGAAGGCGCCCGGATTGGACGTGCAGACGCGCACCGTCAGTTTGGATGCGAGTTATCGTCGCGAGTCTGAAGAAGAATTAGACGCCTATTCGGAATTATTGCTAGATGTCATGTTGGGCGATCATTCTTTGTTCTTGCGTTATGACGAGGTGCAGTGGGCGTGGCGTGTAGTTGACCCGGTGCTGAAAGTATGGGCGATGGAGCGCGATTTTATCAACACTTATCCCGCAGGTTCATGGGGGCCGCGGGGCACTTATCGCCTGTTTGATCGCGACGATCAATTTTGGCGGCAGTCGTTGGATGCGGACGGCGCGGATATTCAAGCCTATTAGAGCAGCGCGCACAAGTTATCTCTGCAATGCCTGGAAATTACCGTTGGAATTGTCTATAATCGAACCGTCACCCATTCAACAACGCTGACACACGCGATACGCGCGTGTCAGCGCTTCACTTTTTTGCTACATCTGAACAACCGAAGAACCGATATTTGAGCACCGTGTATTGGGTTGCATAGCACTATCATCTTTTACCAACGAACATAGGTTTGCGACATGATGTGTAATTACATATCAGAGTGGATTGCCCTGTCATGAAGACCTTGCAGCCAGGTTGCCATCCAGACGACTTTTTTTTAAAACTCTCGACCGCCGCACAGCCAGTATTATTGTTGGATTATGACGGCACGCTCGCGCCGTTTCATGTTAACCCGCAGGAAGCGATACCGTGGCCGGGTGTGTGCGAAATTTTGGACAGTTTAATGGCCCAACACGATACCCGCGTGGTCATCGTCAGTGGGCGATGGACGCGTGATCTCGTGCCGTTGCTGCGTCTGCGGCAAACCCCTGAAATTTGGGGTTCGCATGGCTGGGAGCGGCGTTATCCCGATGGTCGTGTCGAGATTACCCCTCCTGATGAGCGCGCATTGGCGGGCTTGGTTGAGGCGGATAGCTGGATCGAGAAAATTCATGCCTTGGGCGGGCGTAGCGAGTCCAAACCCGCAGGTCTGGCGATGCATTGGCGCGGCCTAAACGCGCGCGCGATAGACAATATTATGAAGACAGTAACTGAGCATTGGGAAATGCAGGCGCGCGACACGGGTTTGGCCTTACATGCGTTTGACGGCGGGATAGAACTCCGCGTACCTGGCCGAAATAAAGGTGACGCCGTGCGCACGCTGCGCCGCGAATTGCCGCAGGCATTTTTTGCATATCTTGGAGATGACGTTACAGATGAAGACGCATTTAACGCGCTCGCGGCGCGTGATCTGGGTGTATTGATGCGCGCCGAACTACGCGACACCGCCGCCGGTCTGTGGCTGACTCCGCCGTACGAGTTGTTGGATTTTTTACGTCGTTGGTTAGCCACGCGGGAGGCGTATCTTGCGCATCGTTGAGAA
Source organism: Gammaproteobacteria bacterium (assembly GCA_029857925.1). Lineage (GTDB taxonomy): Bacteria > Pseudomonadota > Gammaproteobacteria > S012-40 > S012-40 > CAKKRP01. The sequence goes on along the minus strand of JAOUGF010000117.1, from coordinate 1,111 downwards.
AATTCTTTTGGACAACAGCATGGCGGATTGGGCGTTGGCCTTCGGCATACTCGTAGGCGTGTCGATATTATTGTGGTTGTTGAAAGGTGTAGTGATCCGTCGTTTCGTCGCCTATGCCTCACACACCGCATCAGAAATTGATGACGTCGCGGCCAGCGTGTTGGGCACCACGCACTTTCGACTGTTAGCGCCCTTGGCGGTGTATTTGGCGGCAGAGGTGTTAAATCTGCCTGAGCGGACACAGCATATCATCGGTCAAGTGACTGTGATTGCGTTGTTGTTACAGGTCGCGATTGGGGGGCATCGATTTATTGATTGCTGGATGCAGAGAACCCTGCGTACAAGAAAAGATGGTGATGCGTCGAGTACGTCAAACGTCGCGGTGTTAGGTTTTTTGATGCGGTTGGCGCTATGGGTAGTCGCGTTGCTGTTGACGTTGGACAATCTTGGATTCAATATCACAGCGTTGTTGACGGGCCTCGGTATCGGCGGGATCGCGGTGGCGCTGGCCGCACAGAATATCCTCGGCGACCTTTTTGCATCTATGTCCATAGTATTAGACAAGCCGTTTGTCATTGGCGATTTTATTGTCGTGGGCGAATTAATGGGGACAGTAGAGTATATCGGCCTCAAGACCACGCGTGTTCGCAGTCTGTCGGGCGAGCAAATCATCTTTGCGAATTCGGATTTATTGAATAGCCGCATTCGAAATTACAAACGCATGCAGCAGCGGCGTGTTGCATTCACGTTGGGTGTGGTGTATCAGACCAGCCCTGAATTACTTGCACGTATCCCCGGAATGGTGAGAGAAATTATTGAGGCTCAGCCAACGACGCGATTTGATCGGGCGCATTTCAAAGAATTCGGGGATTCGGCTTTGATTTTCGAGGCGGTGTATTTTGTGCTTGACCAGGACTACAATGTCTATATGGACATACACCAAGAGGTGTTGCTTGCGATATTTCTCGGTCTCAACGCGCGTGGCATTGATTTCGCCTACCCGACGCAGACGGTTATTATCGCAAAATCCCAGTTAAACGTCGCAGGTTGAGGCTAACCAATGGATACTCATCTCTCTCCAAACGGCAGGCTTGTCGTTGTCTCTAACCGA
>JAOUGF010000116.1 GCA_029857925.1 Gammaproteobacteria bacterium | reverse complement strand
CCCTTGGATGTTCTGGATATTTTTCACGCTGGCGAGTTGCCCTTTGCATGGTAAACTATCCCCCATGCTAACCCATCCCAATATCAATCCGATTGCCCTTGACCTGGGCCCGATAAAAATCCACTGGTATGGCGTAATGTATCTTGTGGCCTTTGTGCTGGCGGCCTGGCTAGGGCTGAGGCGTGCGCGCGAGCCTGGATCCGGGTGGGGCAAGGAACAAGTGCTCGACCTTATTTTCTATTCCGCGCTAGGGGTGATCCTCGGTGGCCGGATAGGCTATATGCTGTTTTATGCCCTGCCGAATTTCATCGCTAACCCGTTGATCGTTTTTAAAGTCTGGGAAGGCGGGATGTCCTTCCATGGCGGGCTGGTCGGTGTCATTTTCGCGATGTGGATGTTTGGCAGGCGTTATCAGAAAACTTTTTTCCAGGTGGCAGATTTTTCGGCCCCCCTTGTTCCATTAGGGTATTTCTTTGGTCGCATGGGCAATTTCATCAACGGTGAATTGTGGGGTCGCGTTACCGATGCCCCCTGGGGTATGTTATTCCCGTTTGCGGGTCCGTTGCCGCGCCACCCTTCGCAACTCTATCAAGGTGTGCTAGAAGGGTTGGTGGTGTTTGGGGTCTTATGGTGTTATTCCGCCCGTCGGCCGCCGCGCATGGCGGTGTCGGCGATGTTTTTGATTCTGTTCGGCGGCTTTCGAATTTTCAATGAATTTTTTCGTGAACCGGACGCGCAATTGGGGTTCATTGCATTTAATTGGCTGACGATGGGTCAACTCTTGTCTGTACCGATGGTGATTGCGGGCGGTCTTTTGTTGAGACATGCGTATGTCAACATACAAAAATCCGATGTTTCCAATGCAAAGTCCGCACGGAAGAAATCCGGCAAAGGGTAAACAAAATATGCAAACGTATTTGGATTTACTGCGCCATATAAAATCCCAGGGCGTGCGCAAATCGGATCGTACCGGCACCGGCACCATCAGTGTCTTTGGCTATCAAATGCGGTTTGATCTGCAGCAAGGGTTTCCTCTGGTCACCACCAAAAAAATCCATCTAAAATCGGTTATTCATGAACTGCTATGGTTTCTTCGTGGCGAGACCAACGTTAAATATTTGCGCGATAACGGTGTCACGATTTGGGATGAATGGGCGGATGAAAACGGTGATTTGGGCCCGGTCTATGGTGCGCAATGGCGGGCCTGGCACACGCCGGACGGTCGTGTGATCGACCAAATCGACGAGGTGATAAAACAAATTAAATTGACCCCGGATTCGCGTCGTTTATTGGTCTCTGCGTGGAATCCCGGCGAGGTGTCCAATATGGCCTTGCCGCCGTGCCACGTCATGTTTCAGTTCTATGTGGCGGAAGGGCGTTTGTCGTGTCAGCTGTATCAGCGCAGCGCCGATGTGTTTTTAGGTGTGCCGTTTAATATTGCGTCGTATGCATTGCTAACCTACATGATGGCCCAGGTGTGTGGATTGCAGCCAGGCGAATTTGTCCATACGTTGGGTGATACCCATATCTATCTCAATCATATGGAACAAGTGGATCTGCAATTGAGTCGCGAGCCCTACGCGTTGCCGCGTGTGGTGCTCAACCCAAAGGTAACATCCATATTTGAATTTTGTTATGAAGACATTCAAGTTGTAGACTACCAATGTCACCCCGGTATTAAAGCGCCGGTGGCCGTGTAGCGATGTTGATTTCATTAATCGCGGCGATGACCGACGAGCATGTCATCGGCATCGAAAATCGTCTGCCGTGGAAATTGCCGGTGGATATGCGTTGGTTTCGTCAACATACACTAGGTAAACCCGTGGTGATGGGGCGCAAGACGTTTGATTCCTTAGGGCGCAAACCCTTGCCTGAACGGCAAAATATTGTGCTTACGCGCGAAGTCGGTTTTGGTGCGCCGGGTATTACAGTAGTGCATACGCTGGAAGAGGCCGTAAAAGCCGCCGGGGACGCACCAGAGCTGATGGTGATTGGCGGTGCGAGCCTCTATCAAACGACGCTTCCTCGTGCGCAACGTTTATATTTGACCTTCGTGCATGCGACTATTCCCGGTGATGCGTGGTTTCCGGAGTTTGATAGCGCCGCGTGGCGCGTATGTGCAAGGACAGAATCCTCGCCAGATGAAAAAAATAAATATGCGTGCAGTTTCGTGATCTTACAACGCATCTGATTGGTTTATTCTTGGCTATACACAAAAGCCCAGTGTCGCTCGCTACGCTGTTACTTTTTTCCCTGCCGCATTCGCTCGTATCGTTTTCAGTGGATTAGAGTTGCAAAATAAAAAAATCGTACTAGACTTTCGGGGTTGGCCTGGAATACGTTGTTTCGTAGTTAAAAGTGTTGTGGCGTGATTAAGCGACACATCATTGATAATGAAATTGATTTGGGCGATGGGAATATAGGCGCGACCGTGTCTGTTGCGTTTAATCGACAGTAAGATGTGAGGGATAAACATGGGGACGTTTAAAAATGTTGGTCGCACGCTATATGTGTTAGCGAGTGCGCTGGTAATGGGTACGCTCATCGTAGTAGGTTGCAGTAAGGCACCAAGCTTCACGCCACATACGCATCAAATTATCTTACCTGCCGCCGGAGGCATCGGCCAGCAGGTGGTGACGGGCACAAAAATAGCGTTACAGGCCGATGCGTTGGCGCAGCGCGTCAGTGCGAACGCAAACGCGCAGGCGACGCTGAATTGGACATTGACGACGATCCCCGCCGGTAGTAACGCTACGCTATCTACAACAACCGGTAATAATCCTACCCTGGTCGTGGATCGGGTAGGCACCTTCGTCGTGAGTGTGGTGGCGACGGCGGGTGCCGTGCGCTCACGCCCGGTATTGGTATCCGTGCGGGCAACACCTACCGCCGTGACAACGGCTTTTAATCACAATAACATTACAGCGGCGTGTATCACTTGCCATGACGGGGCCAAAAATGCCGGCAAACCCATCTCACACATCGCCAGCACTAACAATTGTGTGGCGTGCCATAATGTCGTGGCTTGGGCGCCTGTCGATCGTGTTGCTCACACCGAAGTAATTGGGACATGTACCAGTTGCCATGACGGTGTTGTGGCGAAAGGTAAACCTGTCGGCCATTTAGCGACCACCGCGCAGTGCGGAACTTGTCACAGTACCACTGCGTGGCTGATTAATCCCAGTAGTGGGAGTAACGATATCAGCGCACCTGCTAACGGCGGGGCGACCAGCGCGGCGGCCGCCCATCCTGATGTCACGAGTGGATGTGCAAATTGTCATGCGGCCACTAAACCGCCTACCCACATAGAATCGTCGCAGGTGTGCGAAGCTTGCCACAACTATATCGCGTGGATACCTGTGGTTACCGTGGATCACGGCGAAGTGTTGGGCTCATGCGGCGAGTGCCACACAAAACCTGCGGATCATCCCGCGACATCTGCGGAATGTAACAGCTGTCACACACCTGCGGATTGGGATATTGTGCGTTCCGGCGAAGGTGGCGGCATTACGCATCGCGATGAAGAGGACGACGACGAGGGTGATGATGACGAAGACGATGAACACTATCGAGCGCCAGCACCTGGTGGCGGTGGTGCAAGTCGTCATGGGTCACGTGGGAGTCGTTGTAAGATTACCAATACCTGTACCGGCGCGGGTGCAGGTGGCAGTCCAGGTGCTGGCACGGGTACCGGGGGTGGTACGGGTACCGGGGGAACACCCACGGGTGGCGGAACCGGAACCGGCGGTACCACGCCGTTTGTACACCCGGTCGTAGCGGCGACAACGGCCTGTATGTCATGCCACGATGGTACGACGGCGAGCGGTAAACCAGCGACACACATCGTGACTTCCAGTGATTGTCGCGTGTGTCATACAACGGCAAGGTGGAAGTAAAATTTGCGAGTTAGCAAAAAACGGCGGATTTTCCGCCGTTTTTTGTTTTCGGTGTCATATCAGTCGTTGTATCGTTATGTGTGTACCGCAACGAAACGCTGAGGCAGTTATTCAGTAGCTGTTATTCGTGCTCCAGTTTTTCTTTGCACGGCGCATGTGTATAGACGGGGATTTGAGTATCCAACCATAGTGCGGTCAACATTCCGCCCCACACGCAACCGTTGTCCAATGCGAAGACATTGGCATAATTTGATTCTCCCAATGTCGACCAATGGCCGAACAAGATACGTTCGTTGGCGGTAGGGCGATTCGCGACCTGAAACCATGGGATTAATGGGGCTGGTTGCGACCCTGGGCTTCCTTTATGCCGCAACACTAATCCACCGTCAGTCTCGCAAAAGCGCATACGTGTAAATGCGTTGACAATATAGCGATATCGATCCCATCCTTGGAGTTGAGGAGACCAATGGTCGGGTTGATCGCCATAGATGACTTTTAGGAATTCTTTATAGTCATCGCGCTGCAGTATGGATTCAACTTCGCGCGCGCACCCGGCGGCAGTGACCAAATCCCACTCGGGCGAAATACCGGCATGTGCGAGGACAAAATTTAGCTTTGTGTCATGGTGCATTAGAGGCCGATGGCGTAGCCAGTCGAGCAATTCGTCGCGATCCGGGGCCTTTAATATTTCATCGAAGGTATCTTTGGGGCGGGCAGTCTGCACACCCTCCGCGACGGCCAGCAAATGGATGTCATGGTTGCCTAAAACGGTAATTGCGCGTTGACCTAATGCCTTTACAAATCGAAGGACCGATAAAGAGTCGGGCCCGCGATTTACGAGGTCGCCAGAAAACCAAAGGGTATCACGTGTGGCGTCAAATTTGAGCAGGGACAACAGCGCGAGCAAGTCCTTGTGGCAGCCTTGAATATCACCAATTGCATATACCGCCATAGTTTAGTTCGCCTTGAATTCGGTGGGGGTGTCTAACAATTCCACAATGCGCTGGCGCAGCTTGTCCATCAGCAACGGGTCGCGCAGCGGTTGATTATTGTGGGTGGAAACGAAAAATACGTCATCAACCAGCGCGCCTAACGTGGATATTTTGGCATTGTGGACCGCAATGTCACATTCTAACATCGCGATCGCCACGCGTGCCAAAATACCAGGACGGTCAGTCGTGCGCAGTTCCATTAATGTGCGTTGATTTCGTTCATCCAATGTGAAAGCCACTTCTGTCGGTGTGGCAAAATGTTTGATTTGGCGTGAGGTCACGCGATTAAGCCCGGGGAATGCAATATCATCTTGTAAAAACTGTTGCTGTAAAAAATTTTTGATTTCTAGCAAGCGTTGTTCCGACGCGATCGTCTGGCCATTTTGCTCTAGAATTTGATAAGTTTCTATCGAGTATCCGTTGCGAGTGGTGACCAGTCGGGCCTCCAAAATATTGAGTCCGAGACGACCGACCGTTGAAGTGACCATCGCAAACAGGCGATTATTCACCGGCGCGTAGATAAAGATCTCTGTTCCACCTCGTACACCTTCACGCAGTACCTCGATGATGGGGGAGATTCCCATCGGTTGCGCGGTTAGGATCAATTCGGTATGCCAGCATACCTCATTCCATGGATAACGCAAAAAATAATCATCGTCAAAGGAATGCCAAAGCAGCTCGATATTTTCCAGCGAAAACCCTTTTTCAGTCAGATGTTTTCTTGCGAACGCCTGTGTGTCACGTATGCGTTCACGCCTGTCTAATGGGTTTTCTAAGCCGCGTTGCAGCGCGCGATAGGTTTGACTGTACAATTCGTACAAAATGGACGCCTTCCAACCGTTCCAAAGCGCAGGATTGGTCGCGCGGATATCAGAAACAGTGAGGATATATAGGTATTCAAGGCGATTTTTGTCTTCAATTAATGACGCAAATTTATTGATAACTTCGGTATCGCTGGTGTCTTGATGTTGTGCGGTGGCCGATAGGATCAGGTGGTTGCGTACCAGCCACGCGACCAGGTCGGTGTCGTACGCGCTTAAACTGTGTTTCACGCAAAAATCGCGAACCTCGTCAGCCCCTATCACCGAATGATCGCCGCCGCGCCCTTTGCCGATATCGTGAAAAAGGCCTGCGATATACAACAATTCAGGCTTAGGAATTTTCCCGATAAGGTCAGACAACAGCGGAAATTCATTGCGATATTCGTCCACCGTCAATCGACGCAGATTCCGCAAAACAAAGAGTGTATGTTCATCCACGGTATAGACGTGAAAGAGATCGTGTTGCATTTGACCGACGATGCGCGCGAATGGGGGTATATACGCGGCGAGTACGCCGTAACGATTCATGCGGCGCAGTTCGTGTGTGATCCCGCGCGGCTGTCGCAATATTTCCATAAAAAGACTTTTACAACGGATGTCATCGCGGAATTTGTCATCAATGAGATCGCGGCTTTCGCGTATCAGACGTATCGTTTGCGCGCGCACGCCTTTAAGTTCAGGGTGCTGTTGCAATAGCAAAAATACTTCTAACAATGCAAACGGATAGCGCCTAAAAACGTGATCATCCACAACCTCGATAAACTCCTTACGCGCTTGAAATCGCTTATTGATCGGAGTTGGAGAGCCGAGCTGGTCTTGATAGAGTATGGCCTCTTGATACAGTTGCAATAACATTTCGTTCAAACGATTTAACGTCATCACTGTGCGATAATATTTCTTCATAAACTGTTCGACCGCAAGGTGCGGCCGGTCCGCGATGCGACGTTTTTCCTGTAATGCTTCGGCTTCACCGACCTCGTCCTGGTAGCCGAACTGCTTGGCAAGGCCGCGTTGATGATCGAATAGCAGGCGGTCTTCGCGCCTGCCGGTAAGAATATGCA
>JAOUGF010000115.1 GCA_029857925.1 Gammaproteobacteria bacterium | reverse complement strand
GCGCTGTTTGAGGCCAAGGAACGCGCAGAGGTGACGGTGCGTTCAATCGCCGACGGCGTCATCACGACGGATCGCACGGGCGCCATTCAATACCTCAACCCGGTCGCGGAACGCCTCTTGGGCTGGTCGGCGGCAGAGGTGCAAGGCAAGGATATCGCGAAAATCTTGGTTACGTTGGATGAACGCACGCGACAACCGCAAGAAAACCCGGTCTCACGCAGCCTTGCCACCGGGGCTGCGGTCAAACCTGCAGAATACACGCTGCTGGTGCAGCGCAATCAGCGTGAGATACCGATCGAAGATTCGAGCGCGCCGTTGCGCGATCAACACGGCAACATCATCGGCGCGGTGCTGGTATTGCACGACGTCAGCGCGTCACGTGAATTGGCGAATCGCTTGTCTTGGCAGGCCACCCACGATGCATTGACGGGGCTGATCAACCGCCGCGAGTTTGACCATCGCGTGACGCAGGCGGCATTAGACGCGCACAGTGAACATGCGGAACACGCTTTATTGTATATCGACCTGGATCAATTTAAGGTCGTCAACGACTCCTGCGGACACGTTGCCGGGGATGTGTTGTTGCAACAGATCTCGACGCTGATGCAACAACGTATGCGCGCGAATGACACGCTGGCCCGTCTCGGCGGCGATGAATTCGGCGTGTTGTTGATGAATTGCCCGCAAACGAAGGCGCAGGAAATCGCCGAAGGTCTATTGCGTTGCGTGCGTGAATTTCGCTTTGTGTGGGAACGCAAACCGTTTGACATCGGCGCCAGTATCGGCTTAGTTATGATTACGCGCAACAGCGGCGACCTCGCCTCCATTTTATATGCGGCGGATCTCGCCTGCTACAGCGCGAAAGAACAAGGGCGCGACCGCCTCTACATCTATCAAAAAGACACTAAACTGCCGGTCAAGAGCGTGCGCGACCGCGTCCAGGCTTCCACGTTGATCGACGCCCTGGCGCGCAATAAATTCGTGTTGTACGGGCAACCGATCAAGCCTATATCCACACACGCCATCAGCCACTGCGAAGTATTATTGCGTTTGCGCAATTCGCGGTCGAAATTACTGTTCCCCGGGCAATTTCTGCCCAGCGCGGATCGCCACGAATTGATGCCAGAGATCGACCAGTGGGTCATCAGTCAAGTCATCACCGATTGGGGAAAATATTTACGCTCAACGCAGGCCAAGACGTTGTGTCTGCATATCAATCTGTCTGCGGGTTCGCTCGCGTCGCACGGTATTGCGGACATCATCCACACACATATACGCCGCCACCGCATCCCCCCGGGCCGATTGTGTTTTGATATTGATGAGGCGGTCGCCATTTCCCATTTGACGCAGGCCCTAGGGGTGATGCGCCAACTGCGCGATATGGGGTGTCTACTCACGCTGGATAATTTCGGCGCCGGAATGTCATCCTTTGGCTATTTAAAAAATTTGCCTGTGAACTTTGTCAATATCGACGGTGCATTGATTTCGCAACTCTGCGACGAACCGGTCAACCGGGCGGTGGTGACTAGCGTCGTCGCGATATGTAAAACTTTGGATATACACACGATTGCCAAACACGTCAGCAATGCCACACTGTATGCATTAGTCAAGGAATCGGGCGTGGATTTTGCGCAGGGCGATTTCGTCGGTGCGACGGTACCCCTGATGACACTGCTGCCCGAGGTGGAAGTCCCCAACAAACTGGCGTTATCAAACTAAGAAATCCGTGAACAATTCGATCAAAGCTAGCAGAAAAGCGCAGTCTACACGGACCAGGTGCGCATATTGATGCGCCTTTTCAATGAAGCGATTCGCGTAGCAGAGAATTATTCACAGGTTTCCTAAAAAAAAAGCCGCACAGGGTGCGGCTATAACTTTGGCTCCAACCTGCTTATTCCGGCGCAATTACTGCGCCGCTAAATCCGATTTAATAGATTGCTGAGCTTGTTGGATTTGCGTCTCAGACATACGTGTGCTGAGATCTTGGATTAATTCCTCCGCCTTTGCGGAACCGCCTTCACGCGCGATCGCGTACCAGTGATAGGCACCGACCAAATCCTTAGCCCCACCCTCACCGCGCTCTAACATCTGCCCTAGCTGCAATTGTGCCTTGTCCAAGCCACGTTCCGCGGCGATGCGCATCCACTGCAAGGCCTCTGCGGCATTTTTTTCGGTGCCTAGGCCGTAGTAATACATCAGGCCTAAATTGTATTGACCCCAATTCAATCCATTGTCGGCGGCGTGTTTATACCACGCCATCGCCTGCACGTTGTCGGCGGCCACGCCCAACCCCTTGCGATAGATATTGCCTAAATTAAATTGCGCGCTGGCATAACCTTGCTCGGCGGCCTTTAAAAACCATTCGCGCGCCTTGGTGTAATCTTGTGGCACGCCCTCGCCATAAATGTATAATTGACCGAGGTCGATCTGCGCGGGTGCAAAACCTTGATCGGCGGATTTTTGATACAATTCCGCCGCCATTAAGTAATCCTGCGTGACGCCCACGCCGTCATAGTATTGGCGACCGAGTAGATATTGTTCCGGCGCGTCTTCGGGTTGCGCCTTGTTTACCACGACTTCATTGTGATTGGGCTCCCGCGTGGCCGAGGTATTGCTCACCAGTGCCTGGACTTGCAACGGCAGCATTGCAAGGTGGATGAGCGCATTCCAACGCCCCAGGGAGATCAAGTGTTTTTTTAGCGTGCTTATCGTCATTCGCATTACCTCGTTGTACGACTATTGTGTCGAGCGTGGGCCATGGGAGAGCATTATCAATACCTTTTATTTAGTACCACTTAATAGTGTAAGGTTATATAAATTCAAAGGGTTAGCCAGGTGACGAATACCGCTACCCCCCTCCCCGCCGCCAGTGGGCGCGAGATTTTCGCGTGGGCGATGTATGACTTTGCCAACTCCGGCTACACCACTGTGGTCTTGACGGCGATCTATAACGCCTATTTTGTCAGTGTTGTCGCGGGTGGCGAAAACTCCGGCGACGCGACGTTTTTGTGGACGCTTGCGATTGCACTGGCCAATATATTGATTTTACTCAGCGCGCCGGTGGTGGGTGCGATTGCCGATCACCTAGCCTGGAAAAGACGCTTTTTGATAGTGACGACCATGGGCTGCGCCATAGCCACCGCGATGTTGGCGACGACCGGCCCGGGGGATGTCGTGTGGGCGACCGGGTGGGTCATCGCATCCAGTTTTTTATATTACACCGGCGAAAACCTGATTGCCGCGTTTCTGCCTGAAATCGCACCACCGGAACGTATGGGCTGGGTCTCCGGTTATGGCTGGACGATAGGCTATGTCGGCGGTTTGTTGGTGCTAGGGTTATGCCTGGCCTATATCTATTACGCCCAAGCGCAAGGCCTGCCGTCCACCCATTTCGTGCCGGTGACGATGGTCATCGTCGCGGTGTGTTTTGTGCTTGCCGCGCTGCCGACTTTTTTTTGGTTACGTGAACGCAGCCAACCGCAACCCCGCACGCCCGAACTGAGTTATCTACGCATGGGCTTTCAGCGCCTGCGCGCGACCTGGGCGCACGCGCGCCATTACCGCGATTTGACGCGTTTTCTGATCGCGGTGTTCACCTACCATTGCGGCATCAACACCGTCATAGTATTGGCCGCGATCTATGCGCAACAGGCGATGGGCTTCACGCTGCAAGACACCTTGTTGTTAATCATCGTCGTGAATATCACCGCCGCCGTCGGCGCGGCGATCTTTGGCCGGGTGCAAGATCGCATCGGCGCGATCACCACGTTGCGTATTACGCTGTTGCTGTGGATAGCCGCGATGATATTGGCCTATTTCACGACCGAGCGCGCCGGATTTTGGGTCGTCGCGAACCTTGTCGGCGCCGCGATGGGGGCCAGCCAAAGCGCGGGACGGGCCTTGGTCGGCCTGTTTTGCCCCCCGCAGCGCGCGGCGGAGTTTTTTGGCCTGTGGGGCGTGGCGGTAAAGTTCGCGTATGTCGTCGGCCCGTTGAGTTATGGCCTGATCGCCGCGTTGACGGCGGGCGATCATCGCCTGGCCCTCGCCTCCACGGTGATCTATTTTGTTATAGGGTTCGCGATCTTGTTCGCGGTGGACGAAAAACGCGGGCGAGTGGCCGCAGGTTTGCACTATTAACCCCGATGACAACGAGCCGATTCAACCCCGATGAAAACATGATGCGCCACGCGATCGCGGATGTCGATCGCCAGCTGGCCGCGCAGGAAGGCGGCCCATTTGGCGCATGCATCGTGCGTGACGGCCAGGTGGTGGCGACCGCGCACAACACCGTGCTCAAAGAACACGACCCCACCTGTCACGCCGAGATGAACGCGATACGCGCGGCCAGCCGCGCATTGGGCACGCACGAACTCCATACCTGTACGATCTATTCCACCACCGAACCCTGCCCGATGTGTTTCAGCGCGATCCATTGGGCGCGTATCCCGGTCATTGTGTTCGGCACCCGCATCGCCGATGTTCAGAAACTCGGCTTTCACGAATTGGATATCGACAACGCGCGCCTGGTGCAATGGGGCCACAGCCCTATCGTGTTGGTCGAAGATTTTTTACGCGCAGAATGCCTGGCCTTGTTGCAACGCTGGCAACAACTGCCGACGCACACCACGTATTAATCATGAAGCCCTCCCCGGTAACGGTGCTGATCCTCGCGGGCGGACGCGGTCGGCGCATGGGCGGCGCGGACAAGGCGTGGTTGGAAATCGATGCCAAGCCCTTGGTAAAACACCTCTACGACACGCTGATCGCACAAGGCGCGCCGTTGTTTATCAGCGCCAATCGCAATCTGGCGCGCTACACGGCGATGCAGGCCACTGTGGTGCCCGACATCGAGTTTGCGGATTGCGGGCCTTTAGCGGGCCTCTACAACGCGCTGACGTTGTGTCAAACGCGGTGGCTACTGACCGTCGCCGTGGACACCCCGCGCATACCCGAAGATTATGTCGCGCGTTTCCTGCGCGCGCGCAACGCCGACACGCGCATTTACGTCGCCCACGACGGCACGCGCGCGCATCCGACCTGCGCGATGATCCACCGCGACTTAACGCACTCTCTCGGTGAATTTTTAGCGCAAGGCGGGCGCCAAGTCACACAATGGCAACAGGCATTTGCCCCGGGCTTGGTCGATTTCAGCGATTGCCCGCAGGCCTGTTTCAATATCAATACCCCCGACGATCTGCGCCACGCGGCCGAGGTGTTCGGATCATGACCGCCTGCGTATTGGGCGTCGTCGCCCCCAGCGGGAGCGGAAAAACCACGCTACTTGAACGCGTGATCCCGCTGCTGCGCGCGCGCGGCCTGCGCGTCGCCGCGCTCAAACACTCGCATCATACGGTGGAGATGGATAAACCCGGCAAGGACAGTTATCGTTTGCGCCAGGCCGGGGCCGACGCGGTGCTGCTGGCCGGCCCGACGGGTTGGTCATTCATCGTCGAAGGTGAAGACGATGTGGACACGTTGTTGCGCGTCATCAACGCGTTGCACCGCGTCGATATCATCCTCGTCGAAGGCCTGCGCGCGGCGGATATTCCACGCCTGGAGGTGTATCGCGCCGCACTCGGCCAGGCCCCGCGCTATTTGCAAGACCCGCACATCATCGCGATTGCGAGCGACGGCCTGCCCGGCCCCGTGCCATTGCCGGTGCTCGATCTCAATCGACCGGAATGTGTCGCGGATTTTATCCTCGCCTACGTGCAAGCCCGGCGATCTGATACACTAGATTCATTTGCCGAAGGTACGCCGCGATGACCGAAAAAGTGGATTTGCACCCCAACCTCAACAGTGAATTCGACGCCCAGTCTCTGCAATTCCACGAGGCGTTGCAGCGCATAGACGACGCCATTACACCCGTCACTGGCTTTGAGCAATGCGCCGTGGGCGCGGCGCTGGGCCGCGTGTTATCCGCCGACGTGATCTCCGCCATCGACGTGCCGCCGCACGACAATTCCGCGATGGACGGCTATGCCGTGCGCGGCGACGACCTCCCCGCCAGCGGCGAGGCGACATTGCGCATCATCGGTGAATGTTTTGCGGGCCACCCTTTTACACAAACGCTCACACCCGGCACCTGCGTGCGCATCATGACCGGCGGCGTGATGCCTGCGGGCAGCGACACCGTGATTATGCAAGAACACGCGCAACGCAAAGACGACCGCATCGTCATTGGCAGCACATACAAGCGCGGCCAACACGCGCGCAAGACCGGCGACGACATCAAACGCGGCGCGGTGGTGTTGCCCAAAGGGCGCAAACTCACACCCGCCGACGTCGGCCTGTGCGCGTCGTTGGGCATCGCGAGCGTGCAGGTCTATCGCCGCATCCGCGTCGCATTTTTTTCTACCGGCGACGAATTGCGCTCCCTCGGCGAGGCCTTGGAACCCGGTCAAATCTACGACAGCAATCGCTACACCGTACACGCGATGCTGACGCGTTTGGGCGTCGATATTCTAGACATGGGCGTGATCCGCGACCGCCGCGTAGATATCCAAAACGCGTTTGTCTGCGCCGCGCAGAACGCCGATGCGCTGATCACCAGCGGCGGCGTGTCCGTCGGCGAGGCGGATTTCGTGCGCCAGACATTGGAAGCATTGGGCAGAGTGAATTTTTGGAAGATCGCGATGAAACCGGGCCGCCCGCTGGCGTTTGGCACCGTTCAAAACGCCTATTTTTTCGGCCTGCCCGGTAACCCGGTGTCGGCGATGGTCACGTTTTATCAATTCGTGCAGCCCGCGCTACGCCGCCTGATGGGCCAGCACACGGTCGCCAATCCCAC
>JAOUGF010000114.1 GCA_029857925.1 Gammaproteobacteria bacterium | reverse complement strand
ATCGCTGGCGCCTGCATTCGCAACAAAGGAGCGATCGATTTTCAATTGATCCAACGGCAATTTAGACAAATACGCAAGTGAAGAATAGCCTGTACCAAAATCATCTAACGAAAATCCGACACCCAACGTTTGTAGATGCTTCATTTTCTGGATACATTCTTCGATACTTTCGAGTACGCTGCTTTCAGTAAGCTCAAGTTTCAATTTTTTTGGCGTCACGCCGCTGTCGCGAAGTATCGCTGCAACGTGAGCCGCAAAATCCGCCTGATGAAACTGGTGTGTGCTGACATTTACCGACAAAACGATGTCCCGTAAATGAAGTTGCGATTCCCACGCCTTCAGGTGTTCACACACCCTTTCGAGTATCCATTTGCCAATCGGGATGATCAGCCCGGTTTCTTCCGCCAACCCTATAAATTGCAGTGGCGGCACCAGGCCGCGTACAGGATGCTGCCAACGCAATAGAATTTCCGCACCGGCCACCCCTCCGTCGTGCTGGACTTGAATTTGACAATACAGTTTCAATTGTTCGAACCGCAGCGCGTCACGCAAATCCGCCTCCAGGCTGACGCGCTCGCGGATCGCGTCTTGGGTTTGCGGGTCATAAAACCGCACCGTATTTTTACCCGATTGTTTCGCTTGATACATCGCGATATCGGCGCGTTTCAACATTTCGTCCGCTTCTTCATCGCCTTCGCCGAACAAGCTGATGCCCATACTGGATGAGCTGTGATATTTCTCTCCCCCGATATAAAAAGGTCGATTCAAATCCGCGAGAATTTTTTCCGCAATGGTTTTTGCCTGCGTCGCCGCTTGATCCATTTTATTGTGCAAATCTACAAGTATCACTACAAATTCATCACCGCCGATGCGTGCCACGGTGTCGTCGGCACGTACACACGCGGCCATGCGTCGCGCGGCCTCGATCAACAATGAATCTCCAACACCATGGCCTTTGGTGTCATTAATGCTTTTAAAATTATCCAAATCGACGAACATCACCGCCCCGCTGCGCGGGTGGCGCCGCACAAAGGAAACGCTTTGTTTCAGCCGTTCATTTAATAACCGTCGATTCGGCAAATGTGTGAGCGGGTCGTAAAACGCAAGTTGATGGATGGTTTCTTCCGCCTGTACCTGCTCAGTGACATCGTGTACTGTGCCGTTCATCAAGATTGCCTTACCTGCGGCGTCAAACACCACTTCACCGCGACCGTGTATGTAGTGTAACGTTTTGTCCGGCCACACCACGCGATGTCGACAATCGTATGCGCGCGCGCCTGCCAATGCGAGATTCAGCGTTTGTTCTAAGGTGTCCCAGTCATCCGGGTGCACTCCCTTCCTGAACAGATCAAAACTGGGTTTCACTTCCCCCGGCGTTATCCCCCACAACCGAAAATGCTGATCAGACCATTGCAAGGAATTCTGCTCGATGTTCCATTCAAAACTCCCTACACGCGCGACGCGTTGCCCCTGTTTTAATCGCTCTTCACTCTCCATCAACGATTGCTGAACGCGTGATTGAGTGATGCGCAGGTTCACATTTTCCTTGAGATAGTCCCCGGAACGACGGGCGATAAACGAGGTAAATGCCAAAAAAAGCAATGTCATCGCGCCCATTTCTACAGAAACGGGGTGAGATTCAAGCAGAAACCGTACTGCCACCGTACCGAGCGCAGGCACCGTAAACATCATTACCGAAACAAAATCGATGCCCAGCAAGGTGATGGCGCCACCCGTCATGCCCGCTAGCGTAAACGCCAAAAACGCCTGGTGGGGCAGATCCCCCGACACAAACAACAACACCGCAGCCAAGCCCCAGGAGACCCCCACCGCAAATGATGCGAGCCTAAACCACGTGAGCCACCGCTTGCAATATTGTCCGTGCGTGCGTGACTTCTGGTACACCAGGAACAACACCATGCGCGCGACAATCACCAGAAAAAACACGCCGCCCCAGATCGCGATGTGCTGGGCATTCACACTGTCCCATTGTGCGGCGACGAGCGCCACCCCGACAACAAAATTGATGACCATGGACAACGGCATAGAACGATAGAGCAAGCGTACCTGCTCACGACATACCTGCGCGGTATCCTGTGTCTTTGCCAAATCCCATGCCATGTAAGGACTGTAACGCTCTCAAAGTAGGACATACCCCCCACAGCAGCGATGTACCGCTGCTCCAAAGAGGGAACAGAGCAATGAATATGCCTAGCCGCCTCTCCGACTTAGGCAATTTAACGAGGGAAAATCTCAGTTTAACCTAGCGACAGCAACTGGATGCCGTGCACATCCAATTCTAATCCAGACTAATACACTATGGTATAGAGGGTATATCTACCTGAATTTATATTTTGCCTAAACATTTTCATTCTTTATTAAACGAGAAACGTGTCTAGACCTATGACACATATTTCTTTTAATTCGCTCAATTTTAATACACGCCTGCCGATAGGTATATATTCAGTGAGGTATTTATCCCCTAGATTTTCCCCACTGTTTGATTGCCGACCCGTGTGGGTTGCATCTATCGACTGACACCTCCCCACAACACAAAGGAACTCATTATGACCATTAATCGCAGCCTATTTTTATTGTGCATTACCGCGTTTCTAACGCTGTCCGCGTGTGGCGACAAGGCCTCGCAACCTGCCACGAAAGCAACACCCCAAGGAACCGTCAAGATCTCGGGTGTCGCGGCGCAGTAATCGACGCGTAGCCCCTTCAGGCATCTGATCTACCTAAAATACGAGAGGTGAATAATGAACACACTCATCCGAAAAACGGCACTGGGCATGGCCCTAGCGCTGGCGGGCGCGTCCGCAGGCGCCGTAACCACCGGCAATCCGACCGCGCTGAACGTCACGTTATACAAAACCGAAATCTATAACGGCAGCAGTTGGGCCACGGTGATGGACAACGCCACAGGCGTACAGGTCGATTTATTGGGTAGCTTGGGCGGCGCCTTTGGCAGCGGCAACGTCGACATAGGCACCTATACCAAGGTACGCTTCACACTGAAAAATCAAATCAGTTATAACAGCGCCGCGATCACCGGCACGGACAATTGCGGCGTCGCTACCAACCAAACCATGCTGATAGACACCGGGGCGTTGGCCACCGCGCAAACCCCATTGGTGTTCGGCACCAATGGCGGCGTCGGCTGGCGCGCAAACGGGACGGAAACCTATCCCTACCTGATGACCAAGCCCGTCGTCGTCGGTGAAAACGCGACCACCGACGTCAAACTCGCGTTCAAGACCGCGAATATGGTCACCTGTACCGGATCTACGCTAGGTTTGACGCCGCCGAGCTTTGACGTCATTAGCGTGCTCAAGGCCACCAGCGCCACGTTTACCGGTGGCGACTATTGGGTGGTGGGATTGCGCAAACACATGAATAGCACCTTGTACAACAACGGCGCCGTGATTGCACCTGCCATGGTAACACCCACCGGCGCTACGCTGGCGGTACCGCTGTATGATTATTTGCTAAACAGCACCGCCACGTCAGAAACCATAGGCGGAACGACCTACGGGCCGTATACCGATGGATTTAACGCTACCGGCGTCAACGGCGTTGCCATCACCGTCGGCGAATACTATCGTGCGCAATTGCGGAGTTATGCGACCTCAGAATTGGCCTGGGGCATGAAAATGCGTATAACGCCCAGCGCTACCGACCCGACCGTCGGTACGGTGTCTATGGTGCGCGACCAAGGCAAACACCGTCACATGCTGGATGACAGCAACTCCACGACGTCAGGCGCGACCGCTGCGCCTAACGCTGATCTAGGCGCACCGATACTATTTGGCAATTACACGTTGGACGCCAACAATCGCATTACGATCATAGCTAGCGACGGGAGTGTCATAAAAGGCGCCTTCGATCCGAGCTATGAGGTGATGACGGCCGCCAATGTCAGCCAACCCAATGGTAGCACCGAACTCAATGTCGTTATAAAAGTGCAAACCACCGGCACCAATGGGCCATTGATGAGCGTGGCCACCAACGGCAGTGCGCTGTATTCCTGGCTCAATTACGATACCGAGTTTGAACGCTATACACCCGCTGGCGCCGTTACGCCATGGGTAGCGAAACAAGCGGTGCGTGCGTGGTATGCGGCGGGCATAGGCATGTTCAAACTGACCGATACGGCTGGCGTGCTGAGCATGGCCCAAACCAACTTCTATAATCGCAGCCGCATGGATAATCCGTTATCTATGGACCAATGCGATATGTCTATGGGCGCTGTTTGCGGTGCCAATCCCTACTGGAGCAAGGCGGAGCCTAGCAATGAATACAGCACGATGACGGTGACCTCCGCCGCGTTGACACCTACGCCGGGCGCTACGGGCGATATAGGCGCGGGCTTATTGAGCACTATGGACCCCAGTAATCCCCCTTGGGTGGCTAGCGCGCCCACCGTAGGCATCACCGCCGTCGCCAGCGGCACGGCCGACACCGACAGTAGATTCACCTCTACCACGTTGGAACGCCACTACCTCGGCTATGCGCTGATTATGCAGCAAGCAACGGCGGGCACACACACCACCGCGAGTGTCGCAGGCACCTATATGGTGAACTATATGTGGGATGACCTGCAAAGCGGTCGCGTGCTGAACGGCGGCGGTTATGGCGAACTGACCTTCGACGGTGCCGGAGGGCTGGGCGCGACGGTGTATGAAAAGGCTGCCGACGGCAGTGTCACGCCGCACACGTTGACGGCTTCATACACAGTTACATCAATATGTATTGGCGTAAACGCCAACGTAAAAGAAGTGGCTGCGCTGTTGAACAATGCTGGAACCGTTTATCCGCAAACGTTGACCGACGGTGTAACGGTCGTCGCGGACGCAAACGCGGCTAGAACCCTTCGGGATGATACCAACAACCGATTGAGCCCAACCGACGCCACCTGCACCGGCGGCAACAAGTTGGACTTGATACTCGGATACGATCCGGCAGTGGGCACGGTGTTCGCGACTGGCAACCCCAAACTGGCGCTGATGTTGAACAAAGACGCCAAGGTAGTGAGCTTTATCGATCCGCAATCCTTGGGTAACAGCAACCATCGCCAATTGGGTATAGGCGTGAAACTCAAATAATCGACGACGTAATATTGCGAGACAAGACGCGGCGTTTTACGCCGCGTTTTTTTTAGTTTGCCGCATGGCGGCGCAAATAGACCTCCAACTCATGCCACTCGGCGGCACTAGGAGGCGGTAGCTGCGCGCCACCGCCAAACAAGCCTACGCGCGGTTGCGGTTGCATTATTTTGCGCTTTTTCCGCAATACGTCTGACCACTGCGCCGCCGTGTGCTGCTTGGGCGCCGGTACGACATGACATTGCCCGCAATGGCCTTGCAACACCAGCGCGCCTTTCGCGAGCGGATCGGGTAATTCAGGCTTTTGTAACGGCGTGCTTGGGGCAGCCGGTAACGACGGCGGCGCTGACGCGGGAGGCGGCGATCCAAACAAGGACACGGGGGACGAAACAACAGCGGGCGGCGGGCCTGTAGGCGTGCGCCGTACCAGAATGACGATGATAATTTGCAACGCAAGAATAATGCTAAGCACTATCCATAACACTATTTTTTCATATTTGTTCATAAGAGTGTATTTTCCAAACTAAGCTAACACCACGTTCGACGATCGCAAGGATTGCAGGGAGAGGTCGATATGCAAATCAATACACTATACACACTACGCAGGCAATTCGAATTCGCCGCGACTACACCAAAAAGTGCTTACAACCGCGAGGGCCATGCGTTGTATATCCTGCAAATATTCGCACATTTTCGCCGCGTTTTCGCTGCCAACACCCGCGCCCACTTGGCGTCGCCTTATATAAAGGTTACCGGATTTCACTGTAAGAAGCATTCTTTATGCCGAAGCGAAGATATCTTCGTCTATGCACAATCTGCCGTACCGATCGCGCGCGACTGTACACCTTTCCGCAATCAAAAGCGATGCCCAACGCCGTAAAATATCACGTACCCCTTGATGCCATAGGTACCCAATCCGCCAATGAACATCGTAAAATTGTCGCTGGATGCCAAGTGGGCGCGCAACGCAATGGAGGGACTTGCCTGCAACGGATATCCATCAATCACACTGATCATCCCCGCGAACTGCAGCGACAAACGAGAACTCTCGCCAAAGGGCGTGCCCCACAGCTTAACACCCTGCCCGAACGACAAGGTATTCGACGCCGCCTCCTCCACCAATGCGCCGTTGACGACATAGCGCTTGGTGACCAATGGCAAATTAAAGGAGACTATCGAACTGGTTTTGTCATTCCACGCATATTCACCTAAAAACACCGCCGACGTGGTCGGCAGCACGACCTTACGCGCGTCTTTCAAATCCTGGCGATCCGTCTCTGCGATGAACATTTGAGACGTACTAAAACTGAATTCATATTTTGTCCCGTCCGCCTGCGCGGCGCAGGAGATTAAAAACATACTTGCTACACACATCACTCGCAGCAAAACTCGCATAAATGCAAACCTTCTGTTAGCCGTCATAATCAAACCTAAACCGCTACAAAACGTAACAGCGCATTCTTAGTTGGATCACCCATTTGGTAAAGCGCCTCGCCCTGAAATTTGAAACCCATCCTTTCCAAATAATTGACTAATTCCGCTAGTGATGTGAAATTCCGGATTTCACTTTGATTGTCGTCCCAGCGATTGTTCAGCCCCATATTAAATACATCGTGTGCCAACGCGACCAGATGATTCATGTTACTTGAATCGACATCGTGATCGCGCACTATTAGTTCGCCA
>JAOUGF010000113.1 GCA_029857925.1 Gammaproteobacteria bacterium | reverse complement strand
GAACAAAAGACGCCGTTGGATTTGCCCGCAGACGCCACCAACATACGCGTTTCCTTCGCCAAATCCGCCGCCCAGCAATTTTTGAGGATCATCGACGATCTCGACGACTACCCTTATGGTTGCGTCGAACAAACGGCCAGCCGTCTATTGCCATTGTCGCTGCTATTACAATCATTACCGCAAGACAGCGGCGGTGAGCGCGCGGCGGTTTCGCAGCAAATTCGTCAACGTGTACAAAGCCAACGTCTACGCTTGACCTATATGGCGGGGCCGAATGCGGTGTTCGGCTGGTGGGGCAATGCCGCAAAGGGTGATCTGTTGTTGACGGCATACGCCTATTACGCCGACTACATCGCAAGCGGCGTACTCGGCCTGCAATTGCCTGCGGAACATTGGGAAAATCTTTTACATACGTTCAAATCCGCCGGTAGTGAGTCAGCAATGCACCGTGCGCTGGCACTATGGATGGCGTCAGAGATGGGACTGCCCACACAGACGCTGGCGCGGGGCCTGTTCGACAGCCTGGGCAGACAAGCCTGGTCGTTGCAGTCCGTCGCGGATAACGGTGACACCAGCCCCGCCTTCGTCGAGCCCGAAGGCGCACTTGCGCGGGCCATGACATTGGCGTTGAGCGCGCAAATCAGCGCCAAATCGGGTGTCGCGCTGCCCAAGACCTTAAGTGGGGAACTGCCCGCCGCGAAGGCGCTGCTACAAAAAAGCAGCTTGCCCAGCGCGCTGGCGCTGGCGTTGACGATACCGGGAGGACAAGACAGTCAAGCGGATGCCGAACGCATATTGGAATCTGTACGCGCGGACATGCCGACCTTTGACCGCGCACTGACATTGGCACTGCTATACAAATCGTTGGGTGACAAACCGCCGCGCGCCGCCAACTTAACGCTGCAAGGCACGTGGCGGCGCACCCCGTCGATCACCGGCGGTGAATTATGGCGATTCAACGGCGGCGAAACGCTCAACACGTTGACGCTGGCCAAGGCGCCGGAAACCCCCGTCACGGCATTCGTGCAATACGATAGCGCGCACACGGAAGGCGGCAAATTGGGTGTAACCATCACACGTAAACTGTCGCGTATGAGCACTCGTCAGGCCTCGGAAAACAAAGAGGGCGACAAGAACGCGTTGTTTTTTGCGCCAGAGGAGTTGAGCGAGCCGGGTGTCGTCCAGGCCAACGACCTGTATTTAGAAGAGATCACACTGACCCCGAGCGACGGCGTTGCGGTCCGCTACGGCATCGTAGAGGTACCACTGCCGCCAGGTAGCGAGGTGGAAAACACGACCTGGGGGATACGCCTGGCGGGCGGTGGCGCACTGGAAAAGGCGACTCATCAACCGATGCGCGGCGGTTACGCGGTTCCCGTCGAACGCCTAGCGGGCACTCTCACCGTCCGCCATTTGGTGCGCTTTTCTCAACGTGGAAAATTCAATTTGCCACCCATACGTTTTTATTCGATGTATGCGCCGCGTGATATCGCGCAAGAAGATATCGGCGGTGCAAAATCGATCATGGTCAAATGATGAGGCGCACGTGGCGATCGAGCATTCGGTGACTTCCATTGCAAATGCCGCCAACGCGTGGCGCGCGGCGCGCGAAAAGTCGGCTTTTTACCGCTTACGCGATCGCGCGCGCCTGCATTTAGCGCGGTCGCATACAGCGGGGTGGGCCGTCAACGCTGCAGGTATGCCACAAGTCGTCAGTGCGGCCGCGCGTTGCTTGATCGCCGTTGGTGGACTGACCGTTATCGCTGCACCGGCGGATGCGCATAATTTTCCCGCGCGCGGATTCGCGTACGCCCGTCTGGCACCCAACGCCGCCGCCTCCACGCAACAATTTGTCGATGGCCGCCGCACCCACGCCACCGCGCAATTGCGCACGCCGTTGGGCAGCGTTTGGAAATTATTCCTCTATGCGTATACCGTGGACCGCGGAATCGACACCCCCGATTACGTATGCACCGGCGATCGTGCGTTGTACAAACAAGAGGTTTATTGTTGCGATTCAGGCATGGCCGTCACGCGTGACGCCGCGTTGAGTCGTTCGTGCGGGCTGTATTTTTCACCCCAACGCCTAGGCATAGACGCCAGCGAATGGCGCGATTATTGGCAGCAACGCGCGCCGGAGATCGCTTGGTTGCGAGACCTGTCGCAATTGGCGCCGGGCCTATGGGTGAGTGTGGAAGAATTATTGCGCGCGCTGACTGCCATCGACACCCAAACCCGCCGCCAGGCCGAAGGGGCACTGATGACGACGGTATTGTACGGTCGCGCGCAAGACGCGTTACCGTTACTTGGCGGGCGATTTCGCGTTAAGACCTATACCTGGCAACACCCGGAGCACGCGGAACAAGTGATAGGTGGCGCTGCAGGCTGGTTGAACGACGGCAGCGCGATATGGTTGGGTGCGCGCGGTTCGAGCGTGCACGTGTTGAAATCCCACGCCGGCACGTTGGCCGCGCTGACTGTAACCACACCGGCGCGCGCGCCGACCGCGCAATGTGTAGATGTAAACCTGTTCGCGCGTTATCCGATAAAAAAAATCGACGCGTTGCACGATGCGCCGCTGCCGAACCCGACATCAAACACCGCGCTACACGGCGACTACGTTGTCACGTTCACCCATGGGCAAACACTGCGTCTACACAGCGACGGTGAAGTGTCCGCCGATTACACCGCGAATTCGACGTTAAAATTGAATGCGCGGCTCAGCGAAGCGGAATACGTCGCGCGCGTGATAGATCGCGAGGGCAATGCCCGTCATACCCAAGCGGCGCGTGCGCTCGGCGTGGTCGCGCGCAGTTATTTGTGGCAAAACGCGACGAATCACCGCGAGTGTTTATTCATTGAAGACAGCAGCCGCAAACAACGCGTCAGCCCCAATCCCGCGAGCGCCGCCGCGCGTGCGGCCGCCGACTTTTCCGATGGGTTGATTTTGAAGGGCACACCCGCGCAATACCGCCAATCGACGGAGGCCGCGAATATCTTGTCGTGGCGGCACGCGGTGATACAAGACAACGTCGGCAGGAATTTTGTCGAGATTTTACGCCTCGCGTTCACCGACGGCGTGTTGGCAATCAATGGCGACGCCGCCGACTGCTCCCCTCTGAAGGAGGCACAACACTGGCTCACCGCGCGCCGACACGACTGGCGCAGAACGCTGCAAACTGAACCCGGCTATGTCGAGCCTGATCCCCGCGTTTGTATGCTGGCCTATGGCAACCCTTACAGCGACAATACTACACAACGTATTTTCGTGCGCGGATTGTTCGGTCTGAACAACCGTTTGTCACTCGCGCACGAATACCTGCACTTGGCGTTCGCGGGATTCCCTAGCGGGCATAATGAACACTACATAGAACACTGGGCAAGACGACTGGTCGAAGGAGACAACCATTTATGAAAACGAATATTATTCCGGCGTTCATGCTGATGGCGACTACCGCAGCGACTGCACAGGTCGTCATCGAACTGCCGATAGGCGGTTGGCGCGCCAGTGGCTCGGAGGACACCTACACACAAACAGTCAACTATCCGGCGAGTACTGTGAACACACCGTCCGGGGTGTCGAACGCGGCGCGTATCAAGGGCAAGATCAACCAACGCGACAAAAATTCCGAACCCGCAACCTTAATCGTCAATGGCACGGCCATGCCGCTACGCGTAGACCCGGCGGGAAATTTCGAACGTCCTTATGCATTTAGCAGCGGTTCCAACAACGTGGAGGTGCGCGACACCAACGGCGACCGCCAGCGTGTACAGTTTTACGATGTTTCCGCCAACAAAAAACAGGCCCGGCTACGTGTATTGCTGTCGTGGGACAGCGATGGTTCGGATTTGGATTTGCACGTCATCACGCCTACTGGTGAGCACGCTTGGTATGGCCAACGCGTTATACCCAGCGGCGGGGCCATAGACGTAGATGTCACGACCGGCTACGGGCCGGAGATTTTCTCACACCCTGCGCCGCAGAGCGGGCTGTATCTGGTCTATGTTAACTATTACGGTGGCGGTCAACAGGCCTCTGACGAATTGACTACCGCGCAAGTCGCCATCGTCAGCAATGAAAATACACCGAATGAAAAACGCCAGCTTTTTCAGGTACCGATGCGGCGCACAGGCGATCTTACCCTCATCAATTCATTCATGTATCCCTAGAGAGCTGCGGCGAATTACGCGCGCGAGGTGGGCGGGAATGCCAACGCCGATGCGCGCGTATCGCGACCGCGGCGCCATCATCGCGCCGTGCATACCCCTGCAGTTCGGAAATAGAAAAGACTATGCCCAAGCATCGAATGCGGTTCGACACCAGCGCGTCGCAATGCTTGGCGTCCAAGCACGGAGGGTAGCTAACGAACGCATCGGGCAACGCCACGCGGGCGAATTCGCGACACGTTTAGACCTCAATTCACGCCACCTTCCATATTGCTGCCGTAAAATATCTCGGCCATTTCGCGCTGCAGACCTTTTTTGATATCTTCCACTTCCTTGCGCGGGAGCTCGGCCTCGATCGCGCCGAACAAATATTCGTCGAGCACGAAGTCGTTCAACATCATTTTGGTGTGGAAGATGTTTTCTTGATAGACGTTGACGTCGATCATGCGATACTTATTGGTGGTGTCTTTCGCCAAATAATTTTGAATGGAGTTGATCGGGTGGTCGATATAATGCTTTTTACCGTTGACGTCACGCGTGAAGCCGCGCACGCGGTAGTCCATAATCACGATGTCGGAATCAAACGCATGGATCAAATAATTCAACGCGCGCAACGGTGAGATGCGCCCGCAGGTGGAGACGTCGATATCGGCGCGAAAGGTACTGATACCCTTGCGCGGGTGACTTTCGGGATAGGTGTGTACCGTGATGTGGCTCTTATCGAGGTGCGCGACGACCGCGTCGGGTTCCAACGGCAACGGGCCGGGGGCCTCGTGACCGTCGCCCGCTTGAAACAGGTGTTCTGATTTCACCGGCTCTTCGGAGATCAACATCGTGACGCTGGCGCCTTGCGGGTCATAGTCTTGATGCGCGACATTCAAGATGTTGGCGCCGATGATGTTAGACACCTCGGTGAGGATCTTGGTCAAACGCTCGGCGTTGTATTCCTCGTCAATATATTCGATATATTCACGCTGGGCCTTCTCGGTGCGCGTATAACAAACGTCATAGATATTAAAACTCAAGGTCTTCGTGAGGTTGTTGAAGCCATGTAGTTTCAATTTATTCAGACGTCTGCTCATTACACTCACACCCCCAGTGTTGCTGCTACCCGCGAACTCACCAACCGCTGATAGGCGGGTGATAAATCATTTGCACCGTGTTACCGGCCGGATCTAAACAATAAAAACTCCGCGCCCCATCGCGATGGGTACGCGGTTCAGTCTTTAATACGACCTTTTGCGCGCGCAAAAATTCGAACCATGCATCGACGTCATTGGGCGCACCCAACACAAATCCGATGTGATCCAGACTTTGCGGCCCTTGCGGTATGCGATCCGCAGGCGCCCGGTGCAAGGCCAGGTTGTCATTGCCCCCGCTCAAATAGACATTATCGGGGTCGGGCCGCCATTCCACCTGCATGCCCAGCAATTCCACATAAAAGCGTTCGGTCGCAGCCAAATCTTGAACGAACAAGGCCACATGCCGCAATCCACGTGTAGGTTCAGGCCGTTTCATCGCACAACCCCCTTGCAACCGTCCAAAATAAATAACCCACCGCCCGTCGTGGCACGGTGAGTTCGGTACTTTACCCGCTTGCGTGCGCCTTATTAGACGACGCTGATTTCGTAATCGTGTGTAATTTCCACTACGCTTTTCAACATAATGGACGCGGAGCAGTATTTCTCCGCCGATAATTCCACGGCCCGTTTGACCTGGGCCTCGTTTAACCCCGGTTGACCGGTCACCACGAAATGCATGTGGATCTTCGTAAACACCTTAGGATCGGTGTCTGCCCGTTGGGCGGCCAATTCTACCACACAATCCGTGACGGGTTGACGGCCTTTTTTGAGGATGTGAACCACATCATAGGCCGAACACCCGCCGACGCCGAGTAACACCATCTCCATGGGCCTGATGCCCAGGTTGCGACCCCCGCCTTCCGGCGGTCCATCCATGACCACGGCATGTCCACTCCCGGCCTCGCCGATGAACATCGCCTGCTCTACCCATTTAACCCGCGCCTTCATGGTTCAGTCCCCTGTAAAAGGGCCGATATAGTAACACAAATATCCGTCCCTTCACCGGGTTTTGACATGGGCGCCACACGGTTGCGGCACCCCACAAGGAATGACTTATGGCTCAATCAGTTACGCAATTAGGTGAACTTGCAGGCAATAAACTGTCGACGTCCGCAGGCAGCGCCGTGCTGGACCGATTCCTAGAACATTGTCACAGACGCAGTTATCCGAACAAATCCGTGATTATCTATGCCGGCGACACCCCCGATGTGTTGTATTTCATTATGGAAGGTTCGGTGGCGGTGTTGATGGAGGAGAATGACGGCCGCGAGATCGTGCTGGCCTACCTCAATAAAGGTGACTTTTTTGGCGAAATGGGGCTGTTCGGACAGGCATCAACGCGCAGCGCATGGGTGCGCGCGCGTGATGAGTGCATGGTGGCGGAGATCAGCTATGCGAAATTCAGGCAATTGGCGATCGAAGAGCCGGAATTGATCTTCGAATTGGCCGGTCAAATGGCCTCACGCCTGCGCAAAACCTCGCGCAAGGTCGGCGACTTGGCGTTTATGGATGTGACCGGACGCATCGCGCGCACGCTACTGGACTTGAGCAAAGAAC
>JAOUGF010000112.1 GCA_029857925.1 Gammaproteobacteria bacterium | reverse complement strand
AGCGTGCTTTCCAACATGAATAGGCCCATGATGTGCCGTCGTTTATAACCTATTGCCATTAATGTACCGATTTCGCGCGTACGTTCACTGACGCTCATCAACGTGGTGATTATTATCGCAACCAGCACAAAAACCACGATCACTGCCGTGACCAAACTAAACATTGCATTTTGCAAACCCATTATCGTAACGAAAAATTTGTTGATTTCATCCCAAGGTTCGGCGATCAGGCCTAGAGGGGCAAGTTTTGCATTTAGCGCTTCAGCTACCTCGAACCTGCGAGCCGTGTCGTCCAAAGACAATACCAGTTGCGTAACCTTCCCTGGCGCACCAATCAATTGCTGAGCGGTCGCCAAAACCAGGTATGCGGTCGTTTTATTTGCCGTAGGATTGGTGACATCTAGCACGCCGGAGAGTTTGGTCACCATAGAACGTTGCGAGCCGTTCACGTCCTGCACTAAAAGGACGATCTCGTCCCCGACAGCCGCCTGTCGGTCACCGTGGGACGTAGTCTTGGTAAAACCCCGGCGCATGTATTCGCCTATCAATACTTGATGGTTTTCCTCTTGTGAGGTTGGTAAATCCACTGCGGTGTCAGACTGAACGGGTGTAGCATAGTCGATATCTTTTTCAATCGCAGCATCTTCTATGGTCGCATCTGCTTTACTCGCCAGTCTTGCAGTTTTTTCAAGTTGCGACTGCAGAAAATTACCGCCGTTCTCGGACTTCACTAACTGGGACAGGCGCGGGCACACCTTATTCTCTTGCTCTGGATCTATCCCTATGCCCAACATAGGCGTTGTAGATTGACTCGCTTGGTGGTTGAGTAAGCCACTCACGAGCAATCGACCTGTGACTCCACTGACATGCGGGGTGGATTGCACGAGTTGCTTTAGTGTATCACTATAGTCAAATAAGTAGTCATTCGCCTTCGTGGGTAAGGCCTGACGAAAGCCTTTGCGTACAATTTGAATTTCGCCCAATTCCGCCTTAGTGACACCTTCCTTAATTTCACGCTGCAATCCGTTCAAAAAACCATGAATGAGATAGATAAATGTCAGCCCAATCACAATCGTCAGTATGGTCAATAAACTGCGTCGGGCATTACGCAAAACATTGCGCCGAGCAAGCACGAAAAAATCCTTCATGTTCACCTCTTTACTAAAGGGCACCTCAATAAATTCGATCAACCGATACAGCACTCGGTGGTAATCGGCAAAAATACAGAGATTACACCGAATCTACCGCTCCGCGGCCCCTCATTAGCTACATTCCAACGACGCGGGCGTCTCTCCGCGAGCTTTGGAATACAGGCAGAAATATCTGACCTGGATACCAGGGTAGTCTAAAGTTACTTTAACATTAATTTTTTGTGTAGGTGAATATATCTACTCAGTGAACCCTCGTTGCTTATACACAGGGTGCTCAAAAATCAACCAACTTTATACCTTCAGATTATTCTAGAAATCACAGTGTCGCAAATACCAATACACCCTGCTCATTTTAAATATTCACTTATATGAATTTTGCTATCTTCAACTGTCATTAAAACTTGCAATATAAGTGATATTATTCTTTAGATCACAATACTTTAATGCTCAATTACCCTATACAAACAAATTCTGACTTGTTATTATACGCAAAAAATTAAACTGACCTACCTACCCCTGGAGATGAGCCACATGAAATTTGCAAAGTTATTTAGCGTTGTATTTCTCGCCACCTACGCGATGGGAGCCTTAGCGGCTGGTGTAGACCCCGCAGGCGTGCCTGAAAAGAAGCGTTCTAAATTGGGCCTATATTTCACTGCTCAAGAAGCGTACGATCTGGTCGCAAAAAAACCGGAAAAGACTTTATTCGTCGATGTGCGTTCGCGCGCCGAGGTTAATTTTCTGGGCACACCTGTTGCGATAGACGCAAATATTCCCTACATGGAAATCAGTGAATGGTATGCTTGGAATGAAAAAAGCGACAGTTACAAAATGGAAGTCAATTCCGAATTTTCTAATTTGTTAGCTAAACGCCTTGCCGAGAAAAAATTGACAAAGTCCGATAACATTGTATTGATCTGTCGTTCCGGCGATCGTAGCGCCAGGGCTGCGGATTTACTAGCTGATCTCGGCTATAAAAATGTCTATAGCGTGCTCGAAGGCTTCGAAGGCGATATGTCTAAAGAAGGTCTGCGCAACGTAAACGGTTGGAAAAATGCAAATTTGCCATGGTCGTATAAATTGGCCAAGGCAAAAATGGTCACCACTGCGCAGAACTAGTCGTAGTTTGTGTTGCCAAGCAAACGGCTCGGTCTGTACCGCGCCGTTTTTTATTCAGGGTACCTCTAAAAATTCGATCAGGGGATGCAGCGCTAGGCGGAAAGGGGCGAAAAAGCGCAGTTTACACGGAGTAAATGAGCATTTTTCGACCCTTTTCAACGACGCGATGCGCCGCTCAGCGGATTTTTAGAGGTTCCCTTCACTAAGTCGGCACGCACATCGCCTTATTGCCACCTCGCACAAGGTCAGCAGATGTAGGGCTATGGAAACCGTAGCACACCCACCTACTGGTAGGCACATGTGCTACGCTAGTCTGCACTATTCTTTCACTTTTAAATATTGCACATGCCCCAATTTCCGTAAACTATAGGCAGGCGTTTGGACACGACAACAATATTCTTAGGTTTACTCTTTGGCGCGTTTGGCTTCGGTTATTTTCGTTACGGTAAAAAACAGGGCGCGATTGTTCCGTTGGTCTGCGGGATCACACTGATGGTGTTTCCATTTTTTGTCGAAAACACCCTGCTGTTGGTGATGATCGGTATCGCGCTGATCGCAACGCCCTATTTTGTCCGAGTTTAAATTCACACGTCTGCCCACCGCAAGCGCGACTGTTTGTGGCTACAGTATCCGATCCATTGACTACTGCTAGAGCACCCGTATTTTCGTCGCAACGATCAGATAAACCAGCAAATTTATTCTCATTCACTTTTGTACCGAACAACTTACCCCCTGTTTTCTGGAGAATTTATATAATGATCTACGTGAAAAACGCCCTAGCCAACCCCACCCGCAAACGCATAGAATAAGCCCATCTGCTTATAAACCCCGAGTTTTCCAACCTATGTCATCACCCAATTTTGAAATACTGCGTAATATGGCCGGTTTCAGCGAGGCCATGTTTAACCGCATCGTTGGCTTTCAAGAGAAAGACCATGCCGCATGGAGGGCCGATGCCAATTTTGCCGAGCGTATCCGTGACCTGCCCTTACACGCATTAATCTTCAGCAACCCTGATCGCGACCCGCAACGCCATGGCCCGACCGTCGCGCACTTTTATCCGCTACGTGACGAAATGTATAAGCTCGGCCATTATCTGCGGCAACTGGGCCCACGCCCCACGGTAGTGGACGCCCATGCGCGCAATGGATTTATCGGCAGCCTGCTGGCGCGTGAGGGCGTGCCGATCATCGGCCTGCGCGATCCCGCTGCCAAACCCAATCAAATCGTCGATTTTTTTGATCCCGACTGTTATGAGGTACGCGAAGTCAGCCTTACTGCGGTGGATTTCCCCGTTGATGCGGTGATTTCCACGTGGATGCCCAGCGGCAGTGACGACACCCCCGCGCTGACCCGGCTCAAACCCGCGCTGATCGTCTATATCTATACCGAGCACCGCGACCCCATCACACAGGCGCGTCAGACCGGTGTTGATGACGCGTTCGGTGAACGTCTACCGGCGGGCTATCAATTAGTCGACGAATGGCAAGTCCAACGCGCGGAAAACTTACTCCACGAGATATGGCCCGACCTTACGACCTGCATCGCGGAAACGCGCCATGTGCGCGTATATGCCACGCAAGCGATGCCGAAACCCAGTGTACCGGTGGATCTGCACATTTACGATTGGGAGCGCGAATTGCGCATGGCCGAGGTGGCGTTGCAAGCCAAGTCGATGATGAAGGCGCGGGGGTTTCTGGTGTGACGACGCGTTTACGTGTATTGGACTTTGGCACCGTGGGGGCGTTGGCCTCGCAAGCGGTATACCATGGGATTGCGCTGGCGATGCGCGCTGACGACGATCCGGTGTTGACGCTGGTCAACCCGAGTGACCCGTATATCTGCGTCGGTCTGCATCAAGAGATCGCACTAGAGGTCGATGAGGCCTATTGCCAAGCCCACCAACTGCCCATCGTGCGCCGCCACGTCGGCGGCGGCGCGGTTTATCTCGACCGCCACCAGATGTTTTTTCATTTTATTTTTCCGCACCGTCGCGCGCCCTCGGTCGTCGCCGAACTTTATCCGATGTTTATAGAACCCGTCGTGCGCACGTACCAAACATTGGGCGTGAATGCGAATTTTCGACCGGTGAATGATATCCATGTCAACGGGCGCAAGATCGGCGGTACCGGCGCGGCACGCATCGGCGATGCGACGGTCATGGTCGGCAGTTTTATGTTTGATTTCGATATCGACACCATGGCGCTGTGCCTGAAAGTGCCATCGGAAAAATTTCGCGACAAACTACGCACGGGGCTCAAAGACTACATCACCACGCTGCGCAAAGAACTCGCGACGCCGCCGACGCGCGAACAGGTGAAAAAAGAGTTTCTGCGTCAAATCGCGCACGTGTTCCAACTCGCGCCGTTGACCGACGTGCCGAACGCGGCAGAGAAAATCGCCATCACTGAACAAGAACGCGCACTTAGCGATCCCGAATGGACCTATCAGACCGGGCGCAAATTTGTGCAGGACGGTGTGAAGATCGCCGCCGATACCCACCTTACCGAGACCGCATTCAAAGCCCCTGGCGGGCTGATTCGCGTGCAATTGCTGGCTAAAGACGACCGTATCGCAGGTTTGCATATTTCCGGCGATTTCACCGTGTGGCCTAACGACGGCATGCACACGTTAGCCGCGCTTTTGCATGGCGTCGCGTTAGATGGGGCGGCGTTAGAACGCGCCATTCAACAAGCGATATCCACACTGCAACTGCAAATCCCCGGCGTGGAAGCCGCTCATTTATCGCAGGCCATCCTCGCCGCCGTTCACCACGAGCCGAAGTGATTTTTGATCGGCTGTACGATACGCCGTTATAATCAATCGATTTTGAATTGTCGCATTAACGATTGGAGTTCTGTATTGAGCGCCACCAACTCGTTGATCGCGGAATGTGTTTGCTGTGCACCGGCGGCGTTTTCCTCGGCAACATGGTGGATAGCGCCTATGGCTTTACTAAGCTGCTCAACGGTTGCGGATTGTTGCTCGGTCGCAGTTGCGATATGCGTATTCATTTCCGTCATCGCCCCCACCGCTTGTGTTACCTGTTCCAACGATGTGCCTGCCCCTGCCGCCTGTTCAAGCCCTTGTTTGGCCAACAGATGACCGCGATCCATCGCCGACACCGCCTCCTGCGCCCCGTTTTGCAACGTGATAATCATCTCCTCGATACGCTTAGTCGATTCCTGCGTGCGCGCGGCCAACGTGCGCACTTCATCCGCGACGACCGCGAATCCCCGCCCCTGCTCACCCGCACGCGCCGCTTCTATCGCCGCGTTTAACGCCAATAAATTGGTCTGTTCGGCGATTTTTTTGATGATGTCTACAATCTCACCGATGCCTTGCGAATGATCTTGCAGGCGATGTATCACCTGCGTCGCGGATGCCACTTCACTCGCAAGGCTATCCATCGCATCTATCGTTTGCGCAACAACACGCCGACCGTTGCCCGCTTCATTATTTACATCGTCTGCCTTTTTCGCCGCTGCCGCCGTGTTGCGCGCCACTTCTTGCACGGAGGCCGTAATCTGTGTCACCGACGACGCCGCCTGTTGGGTGTCGTTTTGTTGTTGATCGGCGCCGCGGCTGGTTTGTTCCGACAATATTTTCAGGCGCTGAACTTTGTCATTGACCTGGTTTAATGCATTTACCGAATGCGAAATCACTTCATGAATCTTGGCTGCAAATTGATTGAACCCTTGCGCCATACGACCCAACTCATCGCGTCCGGCCGGCAGGCGTTGCGTAAGATCACCTTCGCCCGTCGCGATCGACTGCATGGCATGTTCGGTCTGCACAATGCGCCCAACGATTGCGCGACTCAACGCGATGGCCACCACCACGGCCAGCAACATTCCACTGCCCAACAAGGCGAGTTGAACGATTATGGACCCGACCAATCCCTGCGCCATGCCTCGCCCTGAGTTTTGGATCAACGCCGCTTGGCTTTCGGACAAACGCGTCAATGACTGCTCTAGGCTCAACATCACCGGGGTCACATCGTGACGAATGCGATAGGCATCCTCACGCACGCGATCGCTGCGATGCAAATTAATCAGACCGCCTAGCGCCCCTTCAAATTTCGTGTAGCCGACCCTCACAGTTTTCAACGCATTTTTTTGCACGGAAAAACCGCTGTCTTTTTGTTGTTCAATTTTATTTAGCCCTTGAGAAAATTTGTCGGTGATTGCCTTTAGATTTTTTAGATTTTCTTCACCGCCGAACGCGACATAAACACCCAGATTATCCATCACCATCGCCCAGGTATAGCGCACGACTTCAAGCTCCTGCAGGAATTTTTTACGCACGCCGGAAGCGGACGACTCACCTTCAGTGCGCACCCCTTCACTGATCGCGCCCAGAATGTCTGCGGCAACCGGATTGATTATTTGCGTTGCATATTTCAGCGGCGGGGAATTCTCTAGGGTGTTCTCGGCAAGCGGTAATAACGCGTCGGTATGTTTTTTATAGGCTTCTAGATCCTGGGCGACCCGATCAACGGCCGCCGTAAATTCTTCTTGGGCCTGCGCTTGCGCAAGTTTCTGCAGCTTGGCCAATGCCGCTTCGGCGT
>JAOUGF010000111.1 GCA_029857925.1 Gammaproteobacteria bacterium | reverse complement strand
TTGCGCGCGTGTTGCGCTAAACCCACTAACTCCAGCAACGCCAGCGCGTCGGCTTGCGCACTTTTCTCCTCGTTATACGCAAGCCCCAGCAACACCCACGGCAGCGATTTTTTATAGGCCCCTGCAGATGCAACCATCACGTTTTCGAGTGCGGTTAATTCAGAAAACAATTGCAGATTTTGAAACGTGCGCGCGACACCGGCTTGCGCGACCTGGTACAGGCTCCCCGCAGGCAAAACCTTCGCCTGTAGACGCACGGTGCCCGCAGTGGGTGCGTACAGACCTGAGATCACGTTTACCAACGTGCTTTTTCCTGAACCGTTGGGACCGATCAAGCCGTGGATCTGACCCGATTGCACCGTCAGCGACACGCCGTCTACCGCCTTTATGCCGCCGAAATGGCGTTTGAGATCGACCAGTTCGAGCAATAATCCGGTGCGTGTATTTTGCGGCAACACGGCAGTGAGGGGTGACGCGTGCGGCAATGTTGTTGTAGGCACGTTGAACAACCGCGTGAGTTGTTTTTGGGCGTACCCCATCAGGCCTTCTGGCAACCCCACCACCACCGAAAACAACATCAATGCGAAGATCGCCTTGCGCCAATCTTCGGTGTTTTGCACCCATACACTGCCGACTAACAACAGGGCCATGCACAGGATGGGCGCCGCAGCTTGAAAGGAGAGCGCGCCTATCCTACGCCATGCTGTTATTCCTGCAAACAGCGCAAGCGCCAAACCGAACGCGGAAAAAAATTGAAATAAACTGCGGTTAGACAATAGATTGGGTAATAACACGATCAGGCTCGCGCCGACGAGGGCGCCCCACAAACGCTTGCGCCCACCCAGCACCACGCCCAGCAATAAAATCACCATCAATTCATAGGTAAAGCTGCTGGGTTGCAGATATTGGAAGTTAAACGCGTAGAGGCCGCCCGCCAGCCCGCCCAATGCAGAGCCCAATGCAAATGCCGCGACCTTATGCCGAAACACGCCTACACCCATCGCGTCGGTGGCGATCGGGCTGTCGCGCAACGCCTCAAATGCGCGCCCCCATTGCGAAGATAATAAATTTTTCATCGCCAACCAAGTGAGCGCCAACAGCCCCAGACACAACCAAAAAAAACCTTGTGGGCCAAGTGTTATGCCAAATAATAGGGGTCGCGTGACTTGCAGGCCTTGCGCGCCTTGAGTCAGGAATTCGAGTTCATTCAACACCGTGACGGTAAGCGCGGAAAAACTAAGTGTGGCCAACGCGAATTGCGGACCTTCCAAGCGTAGCGCCGGGAATGCAAGCAGACCACCCAGCAGCAATGTGACGATGGCCGCGACACCCAGCGCAGACAACATGTCCAAACCCAACAGCGATACCGCCAAACTCGCGGCATACGCGCCCAAACCGAGAAAGGCCGCATGACCGAGATTGACTTGACCCAAGTAACCGACGCTCACGTCTAGGCCGATCAATAACACGCCGTAAATCGTCAATAGGGTGAGCAATCCCAGCGCATACGAATTGTTCACAAACAGCGGAATGCACGCGAGCAGTATCAGCACCAATAGCTCTACGCCGTTAACAAAGAGGATACGCTTCAAACTATACTTTCCTTATGGAGGCTTGGCCGAATACGCCGTTGGGCCGCAACGCCAGCGCCAGAATCAACAATACCAAACCGGGTGCCTCGCGCCACCCGCTACCGATGTAAAAACTTGCCAGGCTTTCCAGAGCGCCCAAAAACAAGCCTATCAACACCACACCGAACCCAGACTCCAAGCCCGCGACCACCGCAACAGCAAAGGCCTTGAGGATCAGCGCAGCGGCCATGGTGGGGCCGACCGTCGTGATCGGCGAGACTAAAATCCCGGCCATTGCGGCAACCATGCCCGACAAACCGTACGATAACATAATGGTTTTTTTCGCGGAGATACCCATCAATTCAGCGGCGTCGCGGTCGGCGGAGACCGCCGCGAAGGCCTTGCCCCATAGCGTCTTGCGTTTAAATAATTCGATGCCACCCATTAGCGCCAACACGCCGATCGCGACCGACAATTCGACGGGCGTCACGCTGATGCCGACAATGTGCATCGCGTCGGACGAAATCGGTGTCGGGAACGGATGATCGTCGCGGCCCCAGATATTTTCAGCGGCTGAAAACCCGAACAGCCCGACGATGATGGTCATCAATATCCAGCCCTCGCTTTTTTGTTCCAACGCCAAACGTACCGCGACGCGCTCGACGATCAATCCTAAACCGGCGCCGCAGAATAATCCCATCGGCACCATCAACCAATAGGGCACACCTAAATTTTGCAACGACAAACTGATCAAGGCCGAGAGCATGACCAATTCACCCTGCCCGAAATTGATGCTTTTGCTGGTCGCAAACGTGAGCTGAAAACCATAGGCGATCAGCGCGTAAACGAGGCCCATCAGGGCCCCGCTGACGGTCATTTGAATGACAATTTCCATGTGCTATTTGGCTTGTTTCATCAGCCGCTGTTGGTCGGCGTCCTTTGCGAACACCACCCGTCCGTCCTTAACCCTGCCCATTACGACGTGTTCACGACGAAAGGCCTCATGGGATTGTTCGCTGGCCGGGTTCCATTTTGAGAACGGTTGTTTCCATGTCGCGATCACGCCCTTCACCGGTTCCTTTAAGTCTTCCAACGCCAATTTAATCTTTTTAGTGTCGGCGCTCTGTGCTTGCTTCACCGCCGCTGCGAACAACAGCACCGCGTCATAGCCTTGCGCGGCGGAGACCGGCGACGGAATACGATCTACCTTATAGGCCGCGTGATAGGCGTCGATGAAGGCCTTGGCCCGGGGCGTGATAGGCGCTTCGATAAAGGTCTGCGGCATCAGTGTGCCATCCGCGTTTTTGCCCGCATTGTCGATATAGTTGGACATCGACAGCGTCCAGCCGCCGATCAGCGGGATATTCAACCCGATTTTGGCCATGCCGTTGGCGACCGCCGCCAGTTCCGGCCCTATTCCCCAGATCAGAATCGCTTGGGCACCCGCCGACTTCGCCTTTAACAACTGTGCGGTCATGTCTTTATCGCCGATGTTAAATTTTTCGGTGGCGACAATTTCCAGCTTGTCACCTTGCGCCTTGATTTGCGCCAGCAGATCGTCGCGCCCGGACACACCGTAATTGGTCGCATCATGCAACAGTGCGACCTTGGTGAATTTGCTGGTGATCGCCTCTTCGACCACCATCGCCGATTGGATACCGTCGTGCGCAGCGAAACGGAATATGGAAAGATCGGCGACTCCGGCCTTGCTCCATTGCGTCATCGACGCCGACCCGGCCGCAGGGGTGATGATCTTGGTAATGCCTTTCTCTTGTAGATGTTTGTCGCCGGCGATCACCACGCCGGTATTCACAGAGCCGATTACACCGGATAATCCATCCATCGAGGCCAGTTCCTGCGCAATCAACGCGCCGCGATCGTTTTTGGCCTCGTCATCGCGCTCGATGAGCTCGATCTGCAATTTTTTGCCGCCAACCGCGATGCCGCCAGCGGCATTAATCTCACTGACGGCCAACTTGGCGCCATCACGCATCGAGGTGCCCATCGGCGCAGATCCGCCGGAAAATGGGCCTGTAATAGCGATCTTTAGTGTGTCAGCGGCCAAAGATTGCACCGTCCATGCGGCACACAGCGCCGCGAGCAGCATTTTGTTCATCCTAAGTACTCCCTAAAGTAAAAGTGGGTATGATAAATATTCACTAGTTTATTTTAGCTTGAAATTTTGCGCTTGAGGGACTTAAGACGTGAGTCGGCGATAGTGGTGGATGAAACTGCAGAAAAAGAGTTACCTTAGCGCGCGATGGAAGGTTTGGTGCCTTTTCCTCCGTTTTCGGGCCCTTTGTAAAAGCTTGCAAGCTCGCTAGGGCGGGAAAGATGGTAGCCTTGAACCATGTCCACGCCTAAGTCGCGTACCAACTCTAGGATTTCCTCGTTTTCGACAAATTTGACTGCAACCTGTTTTTTTAAGCTACGCGCGATGCCTATCATCGCACTGACAAAGGCGATATTTTCAGTGCCCTTATCCAGGTCGCGAATAAATTGTCCGTCTATCTTGATCGCATCGATATACAGGTGCTTCAAGTATGTAAACGTCGAAAAGCCGCTGCCGAAGTCGTCCAAATAGATGCGACACCCGGTAAGTTTCAACACCTCCGCAAAATATTGCGCATCCCGCAAATCGGAAACCGCGGCGGTCTCGGTGAGTTCGAAAATGAGACGTGACGGCTCGACGCCATTACTCTGCAATTGATCTTGTATATAAAGGGGGAAATTCTGGTCACCAAAGCTACGTCCTGACACATTCACCGCGATACCGGGAATTTGCGGATATTGTTTAAGCAGTTGTATGGTATTGCGTATCACCCAGCGGTCAATCTCGCGTATTTGCAACGATTTTTCCGCGTAATGAATAAATTCTCCCGGCATGATTAATTTCCCGGGTTGTTCGCCATCTTGTAAGCGAATCAAGGCCTCTAGGTGCGAAAAGCCTAGGCTGCGCGCACTGTAAACGCCCTGAAAATGCAGCGTAAATAAATCATGCGTCAATGCGTTCGACAATATACCATGCCACTGCAGCGTTTCCTTACCTTGAGAGGCGGCTTCCATTTCTGCATCGTAGATCGCGCAGTGGTTTTTTCCTAGGGTTTTTGCATGGTGCATTGCGATGTCCGCGTGCGCCACCAATTCCTCCGCAGTATTGCCGTGTTGCGGAAAAATCGCGACACCGACGCTTGCAGTAAGCTTTACGTCGTTGTCATTGACTCGAAGATCCAATGAGGCCAACGCCTGCGTGATACGCTCCCCCAGGACATTCATAGAGGCGTGGGTGGCGGAATGTGCCAAAATAGCGAACTCATCGCCTCCGATGCGCGCGAAAAAATCTTCCGCGCGGACCAATGACGAGATTTTACTCGCCACGCGCGTCAATACAAGATCGCTCGCGTCAGACCCCAGAGTATTGTAGATGTATTTGAATTCGTCCAAGCCAAAACAGAGCACCCCGAATTGAGTTTTATTTCTACGTGCGCCGCGCATTAGATATTCGAGGTGTTCTTGGAATCGGTGCCGGTTAAATAAGCCAGTCAATACATCGCGCTCCGCGAGATAGATCAATTTCTGCGCGGTACGCATCTCTTCGGTAATGTCTTCAAATATCCATAACCTGCCCCACAATTCGCCGCCCACGCTGAGTACTGGATGCGAGGTTTGTACGAATGTCTGGCGGCTTGTGAAGGCGAACTCCACGCGCGCATCGTCACCGAGTTTGAATAACTGATGAGCGGCGGATGCCTTGTCGACAAATATCTTGGGCGTGTGTTTGAGGATTTCGTCCACCGTTTGACCTACGAGATTGACGGTGGAGGGCATTTCCCATATTGATCCAAACGCGGGATTGACGTATATGATCTTGTTGCTGTTGTCTTCAAACAATATGCCGATGTTCATCGCGGACAACAAGGCCCGTATATATTGCTGATCACGCACCGCGCTTAACATCAATTGCTGTTGGTGTTGCTCCGCGATCTGCAGTTCTTCAGCGGTTTTTTTGTGTTTATCGATTTCCAGCGTGAGCGCGAAGGTGCGCTCTTTTACGCGTGCCTCTAAATTCGCGGCCAATCCGTCTAATTCATTTCTGGCCTCGCGTTCTTGAATGGAAATTTTTTCGATCAGGATGTGGCTGATGTAGGCGATAGAGACACCGACAATGAATGCGCAGATTGCGCGAAAAATGGCGATAGAAACGCCGATATCCAGCAGAAATTGTTCTTGCGTCGGCAGCCAGGTGGGGAAATCATCGACCTGTTCGGTGATTAATCCCGCAATAAAACCGTAGACCACAAAGGCACTGCTCAATAAGGTCGTCGCCCAGGCGAGCGTGCGGTTGTCTTCCACCAGTTTGGATTGCATCAAAGACTGGTACAGCAAAAAACCCGTGACGATGGCTGCCGGAAAACCGAAAATATAACGTGACATCGCGGAGAGCGCGTGCAGTTTATCTCCGCTCAAGATCATTCCTAAGAACACGGTCAAAGTTGTTACAAGATAGATGGCAGGGATAGTGTCAAAGCTGAAAATCTTCTCAGGCAGTTGCACTCGGCTGGCCACGGCGCGGCGCGCGAATTCAAACAAGATCATGTATGAGGCCCAGCTTATTAAAACGCTCAGCCAAGCAAACAGTGTCACATGCGGTGTATGGTGGTCTACAATGACGAGAAATTCGGCGATACCGTGCAGATAGCCGAA
This sequence comes from Gammaproteobacteria bacterium, assembly GCA_029857925.1. GTDB lineage: Bacteria > Pseudomonadota > Gammaproteobacteria > S012-40 > S012-40 > CAKKRP01. The sequence goes on along the minus strand of JAOUGF010000111.1, from coordinate 576 downwards.
AAAACCGATTAAATGTAAATTTTCCGCGAGGCTGAACGCGTTGGGTATCTTGGGTTGCAGCGAAACGGCTAGCCCCAAAAATAGAAATGCGCAACCATAAAACGCGTAAACCGCATCTAAATTTGCAGGCAAGAGTTGATTTATTTGTTCCATTTATGCAAGTTGAACGTCGAGCATCCAGCCTAGGGGGTTGTGGCGACAGCGGCTATCCTGCGGAACAGTATAATGCCAATCAGATGATACCTGCTAGATTAAGTCTAGAAAAAGTCAGCATTGTCCGGCTAAGAATGCGTATGAAGAATCGCCAGAAGAGAAGTGTAAATAGCCGTTATATCATTGTTAAATAACGATTAATTAATATTATGTGGTAAATATTCCTGACTACCCATAGGCACCACTAAAAAATCGATCAGAGGCTGCTAGCGTCATTTCTTTTTCAAATGCACAAAATTCTTGTCGTCGCTGATGGCTTGTTCCAGACGTTTTTTCAACACGGCGGGGTTGGCGGCGGAGTGGTAGACGTGGATGCCCGCCTTGTCCCACATCACCTCGTAATAGTCGCCCGTTTCGGTGACC
>JAOUGF010000110.1 GCA_029857925.1 Gammaproteobacteria bacterium | reverse complement strand
GTCTATCAATCGCGAAAAACGTACTGGACAATTTGGCCTGAACATCATGGAAGGGCAGCATCGTTATGCCTACCCACAGGGGCTTCCAGGGTATCTGCTGGTCGAGGCGATGGCGCAATCCAGCGGATTGCTGCTGAGGGCGGTTACGACGGAGGCGGTTGAAGGTGATAACGCCGGTTACTTGGTCGGGGTGGAAAACGCGCGTTTGCCAAATGTAGTGCCTAATCTTTCCAGCTTAATATTGGATGTGAAACTTCACACGGCTGCGGCACCGATATTTTGTTTTTTTGTCAGCATTTTTAGCGGACAAGAAAATATTTCAAGTTCTGAGATTCAAATTATGACGAGGAGAGTGCTAAATGTCGAGTATTCAACAAAAAATTGATGTTCTGAATTACCTGCCGCATCGCGCACCGTTTTTATTTGCCGACGAAGCGGAAGTGGATGAGGCGCAGGGGCGCGCGTGGATTACGCACACATTTCGCCCTGAAGAACCGTATTTTGAGGGTCATTTTCCGGGGGACCCTATAGTGCCGGGCGTTGTATTGCTGGAGTGTATGGCGCAAGCCAGTAGGTTGTTTCTGAACGTACAGGCCGGAAAAATCATTCCGGGTTATCTGGTCGGCGTGGATACCGCGAAATTCAACAAGACCGTGCGGCCTCACCAAACAATCGTATTTGAATGCAAAGTCGTGCGTGGAACGGGTGAGTTGGCGGTAGGGGATTATAAAGGGGCGATACACAGCTTTAAATGCGCCGCCTACCATGAAGGTGTTCGATGCGCGCGCGCTCAAATAAATTTGTATCAAGCAATAGCTCAAACCGAGCAGCAACCGATTGTGCAGGCCGCCGTGGCGTCGCTGATAAATAGTAGCGATGTTCTGCGCATAAACACCTAACGGCGAACTTTATCAACTTAACTAGGAGAGATGACCATGAAAACTGAAAACGAAGTAATTGAGCATATCAAGCGTAACCTGTTGTTAGTGCGCTTGGAATTGGAAGACACCGGTTTGACGTATGAGGATATCGGGGACGACCATCTTCTGTTGGATAGCGCCGGGCTCGGCCTGGATTCCGTCGAGGCGCTGGATTTGCTCGTCGGCTCGGAAAAGGCGTATGGGTTTCAGATCAAGGAAATCGACAAGGAACTTATCGAATCCGCATGTCATAGCGTGCGCACATTGGCCGCCTTTATTCTGAATAATATGGCGGAAACTGCGCTGACCAAGGTCGCATAATAGGAGTGAATTTCGTGACATTTAAAGACAGCCATGAAATCGCGATCACCGGTGTTGCGGACTATTCTCCGGGACCCCCGGTGACTAACGCGGAGTTAGAGACCGCGTTGCAGACGCCTGTCACAACGTTGATGAATTATTTTGGCGTTGAATCGCGTCACTATGTCATTGATCCGGCTACTGGCGAACGTCGAGAACCCGGTTTGGGCACCACCGAGATGTCTGTACGTGCAGCGCGGAGCGCCTTACAACAAGCCGGGGTGGAGATAGGTGAAGTGGATTTTCTAATTACATCCTCCTCCACACCTGACGACCGGCTGCCGCCGCTTACGTATCAAGTTCAGCGAAGGCTCGGTCTCGGCGAGATTCGCACGTTGGACTTGCGGGGCGGATGCACAGTGGCGATGCAGGCGTTAACCACGGCATGCACGCTTATCGAAAGCGGGCGCGCGAACACGGTGTTAGTGACCGCTGCGGATTGCATTTCACCGGCGTATTTCGCGCCCTTATTGAAGGCCAACGCAAAATTATCGAGTGAGAACTTGATGAACGGTCTGGCGTTTGCGGACGGAGGCGGGGCGATAGTCGTGCAGGCGCGTCCTAAAGTGAAAGGGCTGCGCGTGTTACACGCGGATATTGCCTCACGATTCCATACGCGAGACGTCGGCTTTTCGTTGGACGCGTCCGGTTCCGCGATACACAACCACCGCAGTATACGCAGTGTATTGCCGGATGTCGCGGCGCGCGCCATGAAGGACATGCTCGGGCCGGTGGACGGTAACGCAGATAAAATCGACGTGTTAATCGTTCCCCAGGTCAATCGCTCCATGATACGCGTCGCTGGGAATGAGGGTATGGATAGCAAGCGTTTTTATATTGGACACGAAATCGGAAATTGTCCTGCACCCGCCATTTTTCGCGCGATGGCGCGTGCGATAGAGCGCGGTAATATTCAAACCGGCGAGAGTTGTGTCGGCGTGTTGGGCATCGAAACGGCGTCGTGGAATTACGGCGTTGCACTTCTACATTGAGGTAATCTTATGGAAAAAAAACAACGCGTACTTATTATTGATGCCGACCATTCGTTAGGCGCGGCACTGTCAAAAGAGCTTACGGAGGCGGGTCACTCGGTAACTACGCATGCGCGTAACGCCGAGCCGGGAATTGATATCTCAGGTACCGACATTTCGAGCGAGTTATCTAAATGGGATGCCGCCTACGGACCTTTCGAACGCATTGTATTTGGTTTGCAGGATGGTGCGGAGGTGGCGGAGACGCCGGAGGATATCAGCAGGATACAGCATGAACTTTCACGCACTTTGGGTGAAATAAAAGCAGGCGTCCAGATATTGTCGCGTCGTGAAGACGGCCAGGTATGGGTGCTGCTACAGGAAGACAGCATGCAGTATTACCTCCCCGTCGCTGCGCAACCGATGCGTTCACGAGCGCTTGTGGGCGCGATCAAAAGCCTGGCCAAAGAGGTATTTTGTTTTGGCGTCAAGCTGAATGCGCTGCACGTTCAACCGCTTGCGGAGCAATTGGATGCCGCGCTATGGAAAGATGCACGTGCCCATTTGAAGGCGTTTGCGATTAAATTTAAACCGCAAAAAAGCATTGATGTAGCGAAATTTTTACGCGCATTGATTGAACTTAAGGGCATTCCGCTGGCGGGGATGGTGTTGCCGGTGGGAATCGGTTATCCCGAAAACAATGTCTAACGCAGGAGGATTATTTATGACAAGCAAATATGCAACCAATCGGCTACACGCTACAGAAGATACCGTTAACACCTCTGCGGTACCTGTGCCGCGCAAAACGGTGCTGGTGACCGGCGGTACGCGTGGAATAGGGCGTGCAATCGTCACAAAATTGGTGAATGACGGATGGAATGTAGGCTTCACCTATCGTAGCGAGGCCAGCGTCGCCGATTTATTTTTGGAAACCCTGCGTAAGGGGGCTGCGGACCCGCAACAACGTATACAGGCATTTGCGGTCGACTTGGCGAGTGATGAGAGCGTGCGCGGTTTGCCCGCACAGGTGGAGGCGCATTTCGGCCGTTTAGATGCGCTTGTCAATAACGCCGGTCTGACCGACGACGGCGCATTTTTGACGATGGATGCATCGCGTTGGCAACGAGTACTGAATGCCAATTTCGGTGGAACGGCACGCTTAACGCTCGCGGCACTGCCTGCGTTATTGCGTCAGTCTGATCCATCGGTTGTCGTCGTAGCGTCATTGGCGGGAATTTCCGGGAAGGAAGGTCAGGTATCTTATGCGACCAGCAAAGGCGCATTGGTGGGCTTCACACAATGGTTAGGCAGGCGCTACGGGGAACAAGGGTTGCGCGTAAATGCGATCGCGCCGGGATTTATACGCACGGAAATGGTAAACGTGCTGGAACCGGAGATGTATGACCATATTTTGGCGGCGACTGCGTTAAAGCGTATGGGAGAAGTCGAAGAAGTGGCGGCGGCAGTCGCGTTTCTGCTGTCACCGGGCTATCTGCAGGGTAGCACGCTGCGCATAGACGGCGGGTTCAAACGTTAATTTAGGAGAAATGAGAAATGTTACCTCAATCGAGAAGTGCGGAAAGCGTGTGTGTCACAGGTATGGGGATCTGTCTCCCGGTTGCGCGCGGATGCGAGGCGGTCGCGCAAGCGCTCATCGCGGGCGGCGATGCGATAGGTCACGTCAGAAGTTTTGATGGCACCGCATTGGCCAGTGACTGGGTTTCGGAGTTCGCGCCGGACGCAAAAGATTTCGGCCTTACAGAAAAAGAGCGCCATCATTTTGATCGAGGCGCGTGGTTTGCCATTGCCGCGACCGAAGAAGCGCTTGCGCAAGCAGCCCTCGCGACGGCGGGTTACGCACCGGAGCGTATAGGCGTTATCGTAGGTACATCGCATTCCGGCATTCAACACATTGAAAAGAGCTTCCTCCATCTCAGGGAGATCAATAACGGGAAGACGCCCGCCGCATGGCTCGCGGCCGCTTCTACCGATCACACGGCCTCCGTGGTATCCAAGCGAGTGGGTGCGCTAGGCCCGAAATCGACGATTTCCTCGGCGTGTGCGAGCAGTAACACCGCCGTGGGATTGGCATCCGATTGGTTGATCCGGAATGAGGTGGATTGCGTCATCGTAATCGGCACGGACACGGTGTCGCCTTCGATACTTGCCGGATTCAACGCATTGCGCGCGATGAGTACCTCGCCTTCCGCGCCGTTCTCCACGCCCTCAGGTATCACGTTGGGTGAAGGTGCGGGCGTAGTGATATTAGAACGTACACAATCCGCGCAGGGGCGCGGTAAGCAACCTAAGGCGTGGATTCGAGGATACGGCTTATCAGGCGACGCCTACCACGAAACGGCGACGGATACAGAAGGGCGTGGCGTAGAGGCCGCGATGCGCTTCGCATTGGCCGACGCGGGTATGGTCGCCGCTGACATTGATTATGTTTCCGCGCATGGAACCGGGACCGACGCGAATGACATCCCAGAGTCGTTGGCGACCGCCCGTGTGGTCGGCAACCACACCCCTTTGTCGTCACCGAAATCGTTTTTGGGACACACCCTAGGCGCCTCCGGTGTCGTCGAATTGATAGTCACGCTGCTATTCGCGGAACAAGGGCTGGTGCCACCGACCCGACATTTCAATGCACCGCGCGCGGGATGTCCGCCCCTTAACTATGTGCCGAATGAGGCGCAAAAACATGACGTCAATGCCTTTCTCTGCAACAACTATGGGTTCGGCGGGAACAATTCCTCCTTGGTGGTAACACGCGAACCCGGCCCGGCGGCGCACCGTTTGCTTGATGACGCGGTGGCTTTAGTCGGTGGAGGGGCGGTGGGTGATTTTGGTTTAACGACACAAGCGTTGTTTGACAGGCTATGGAACACCCCCGGTCCACTTCCACGTGACGATCAGTGGGGCGTACATGCGGGGCGCGCGGAAAAAGTCCTGAAAGGTGTCAAGGCGCCGTGTAATCCACGCAGTTCCACGATGATAAAATCCGGCGCCTTGGCGGCGGAGCAAGCGATAAACGCTGCCGGCGGGCGCGCATTGATCGCTACTGAACCGTATCGTTGTGCGCTCATCTGCGGTGTCACCCACGGCGCGCAACGCAGTGTCGAAAAATTCATGAGCAGCATCTTCGATGAAGGCCTGCAATTCGGCAGTGCAATCCACTTTCCGATGACGACGATGAATGCGATGGGCGGCCAAATTTCCATCGAATTTGGAATCAAGGGATTTAACACGACCTTCTGCGGTGCCGTCACCGCGTTTTCGTATGCGCACTCGCTGGTCAGGGATGGTCGTCAAGATCGCGCGCTCAGTGTAGGCGGTGACGAACTTTCCCCGCTGGTGATCCGTGCACTGCAGGATATCGGTTTGCTGGCCGCAGACGCGGTGATGCCGTTTATGGCGACGCCTGGAGTCAATCCTGGCGAAGGCGCGGGTGCCGTGCTGTTGGAACGCCTCTCTGTCGCTAGGGCGCGCAATGCACGCGTCGCCGCGCTTATCAGCGGTATCGGCCTTGCGCAAGACGGACAATTGGACAGTGTAGATCCTTCCGGTACGGGCCTGCAACGGGCGGCAAAACAAGCGCTCGCGGTTGCAAACATCAGCGCGAAAGAAATTGATGCCGTCGTGTTACCAGGCACCGGGCCGCGTAATCTACTATTAGCGGAGGCAAGCGCGCTTGAGGCGTTATTTGGCCGTAACGTTCCGCCGCGGGTAAGTGCGGCATCGGCGACCGGCATGGCGCCCTCGGCGTTATTTCCAATGCACATATTGTTGGCCGCCGAGATATTCGCGCGCCGCAGCGCACCTCCGCATGCGCACGAAACCGCGTCGCGGGCGATCGAAAATCCGCGTCATATTTTAGTGTTGCACACCAGCGTCGGCGGCGAATTCAGCGCGGTGGTGGTTTCCAATGCCGAGGAGGTTCATTAATGTACGGCGTCGTTCGCCAGACAGTGGCTTATGCCGACACCGATGCCGGTGGCGTTATGTATCATGGCCGCTATATCGAGCTTGCAGAGCGCTCGCGTTTGCAATGGATGATAGGCGAGGGTTACAGCTTCGATAATATCGCGCATGATCACGACACCCTGTTGGTCGTGCATAAGATGACCGCGACTTTTCGCACACCGGCGCGCTTGGAGGACAATCTGACCGCGCACACGATATTGGAATCCGTGAGCGCAGCGCGTAGCACCTGGCGTACCGATATCGTGCGTGGTCAAGATCTGGTTGCGAAGGTCAATGCGGATGTCGTGGCGATATCCGCTAGGCGCAAACAGATTTCGCGCATACCGGATGAATTGCTGCGCAGCCTTTTACAGAAATCGCAGCGCAACAAAGCACAAGATCGTTCCGAACCGTTTTTCAAAGTGCACTCAAAATAGGAGAATTTTCATGAAGATGTTACACCTTAGCTTTACCGCAATACTGATGTTCGGCGCGATTGGCGTTGTGAACGGTAGCGGCAATCCTACCTGGGAAAGCGTTAGCGTCGCCTATGAACATGCCCAGCGACAAGGTGATTCCGACACCATTGAGCATGCGTTTGAGCTTGCATCGGATTATTTAGAGGCGCACCCACGGGATGGCAGGGCAATGACGTACCTAGG
>JAOUGF010000109.1 GCA_029857925.1 Gammaproteobacteria bacterium | reverse complement strand
ACCCAGCCGTTTGCGCGACCCTTCCTGACGATTTGACGTAAACACGATGCGGCCGTCAGGTAAATAGGCCGGGTCTATATCATCACCCGCATTCGCAATGTCACTAGACGCAATGACACGTCTCAATTCACCATTGGCAAGCGTATATTCCCAAATATTCCAAGTGTCGTCCTGGGCGCACCGCGCGGATGAACGCACACTGCAATGCAGCGAAAATACAACCTTGGTGCCCGCGTAATTGGTTTCCGGGCCCTGCGCATCGCCCCAACCCGACGTTACCGCAAGTGAGATGTTTGTTTCTTTTGCATCCGGCGCCGAGACTTCTCTCAGATATAGATCGCCCCCGCCTTCGACAAATTTGACAGTGGTGGTAGGATCGGTAATGCTCGAGACTGAGCGTTTGGTATAGACCAAAGGCAATTTATCGCTGAACAAATTGGCGTCTTGCTCACCCACCAACATGCAACCGGACATCCATGCAGACAACGCCAGCACACCCGCATTGAACGTTCTAACCTTTCTATAATTTAACATCATCCCCGCACCCTCACAGCCAATCGCGCTGTATCACCCCCTTGCGCATCCTCAGCGACAAAACGTGTACTGAATCCTATTTTTTTGGTCGTGCGGTCGTTACTTACTGATTTTTTAATGGATTCCCCAATCACAACACCAATGTGGGCGGGGAATCATAAACAACAAAACTTACAGACTTTTTAGAAGGTTACTCTTAAACCTAAATGAACACTCTTGTTTATATCGATGCGCACTTTATGTGTATCGTCGCCACCCATGTAGCGATAACCAACAAAAATGCCCGCTTGCGGCAGGATTTCATACTCAACACGACCGGAATATTCTATATAGTTATCTGCATCCAACCCCGACACGATGCTGGGCGCGTAAAACGCGTCGCCGCCTATGGCCAGACGGGTCACCCCTGGGATGGCGTAACGCAAAGACAAACCTAGGGCGCCGACAAAGAAATTCCGGTCGGGCGTTTTGCTGCGCGCCGTTACCAATTTACCGCCAACACCCGCCTCTAAGCCGGGCACTTTAGAACCTGCTTCATCCACAATAAACAGGCCAAAATCGCCCAACACGTTGTCGTCCTTGTTAAAAAATGCGCCGACCGCCACCTCTGAACGCCCGAAACTCTGGCCACCCACCAACATGCCGTATCTGAAATGCGCACTGTCATTGCTCAATGCCACTTGGGCGGATTGCGCCATAGCGCCCCAAGCGGCCATGCCTAAAACGAGGCCTAATCCCAATTGCCGAAACATACGCGAGCTCCTATACTCTACTTAAGATGATGCCGATACCTTTGTTACTTGGCTGCCACAAAGGCGGGGTTGTATGCGTACCACATCTTCACACTGACCCTGCTAGAAATCAAGTCAATCTCGCAAATGAAGCGGCGTCCGCACCCACAACTTTTGGATAACTGATTGATTATGCGCTATATTGAGGTTTTTATATGCCTGTAGATGGCCTGCTTGCGCTGCCCTGGTATGGCGTCCTTGCCATCACCTTACTGCTCACCCACATCACCATTGTCGCCGTAACTATTTATCTACACCGGCACCAAGCCCACCGCGCACTCGAATTGCGCCCCGTTATCGCACATTTTTTTCGTTTTTGGCTGTGGATGACCACCGGCATGGTCACCCGCCAATGGGTCGCGATCCATCGCAAACATCACGCGTTTTGCGAAACGCCAGACGACCCGCACAGCCCCCAAGTACTGGGTTTACGCAAGGTCTTATGGCAGGGTGCCGAACTTTATCAACGCGCCGCGCGCGACCAGGCCCTGCTTGCACGCTATGGCCAAGGGACACCTGACGATTGGCTGGAACGCCACGTCTATTCCGCGCACGATAGGCTCGGCGTCAGCCTGATGTTAATCATAGACGTCGCCCTTTTTGGCCCATTGGGTCTTTCCGTGTGGGCCGTGCAAATGCTTTGGGTACCTTTCTGGGCCGCCGGCGTAATAAACGGCATCGCCCATTTTTGGGGTTACCGTAATTATGAATGCAAGGACGCGGCGACCAATATTATCCCGTGGGGCATCTTGATCGCCGGGGAAGAGCTCCATAACAATCACCATACCTACGCAGCATCGGCAAAGTTATCCAGCAAGTGGTGGGAATTCGATATCGGCTGGATGTATATACGCATGCTCACCGCAGTAGGGCTTGCGCAGGTGAAAAAGGTCGCGCGTCGCCCGAAACTTGGGCCGGAGAAGGGCAATATCGACATGGAGACGCTAAAATCCGTCATTCAAAATCGATTTCAGGTGTTGGCGCTTTACAGTCGCGAGGTCATTGCGCGTGTGAACCGCATAGAAAAATCCCGCTGCGACACTGCTGCGCGCGCCTTGTTGCACCGCGCGCGCCGACTCCTGGTACGCGAAACCTGCCTGCTTGATGAACATTCGAAACAGCGCCTTGCACAAATACTAGCCAGCAATAAACACTTGCAAACCGTCTACGAATTCAAGCTGAGATTGCAGGCCTTATGGCAGGAACGCGAACGGGCACCCAGCGACCACTTGCTGCAGCGACTACAAGAATGGTGCAAACAGGCCGAGGCCACCGGTATAGAGGCCTTACAGGAATTCGCTAGGGGATTGCAACGCTATCGCCTGGCGGCGCAGGCCTAACAACGCGGGGGCGCCGCACTTACGGGCGCCCCCACCCTCGTGCAAACAAAGACTATTTGATCTTGGATTCCGTGTACATCACGTGCTTGCGCACGACGGGATCAAACTTCTTTTTCTCAAGCTTTTCCGGGGTGGTACGCTTGTTTTTGTCGGTGGTGTAGTAATGCCCCGTACCGGCGCTGGAAACTAATTTTACCTTTTCACGCATGGCGTAACTTCCTCAATATATTACACTTTTTCGCCGCGAGCGCGCATATCAGCAAGCACCGTATCGATGCCCACTTTGTCGATAAGACGCATCGCAGAGGTGGTCAAACGCAAACGCACATAGCGATTTTCACTCTCAACCCACAAACGGCGATGTTGCAGATTGGGCAAAAACCGGCGTTTGGTCTTATTATTGGCATGGGAAACATTGTGCCCTACCATAGGGCGCTTTCCCGTTACCTGGCAAACCTTAGACATAAGCTAACTCCCGTTCCTGGCCGCCCCGTCACCGACGGGGTATAAAAAGGCCGCTATTTATACCAAATATCGGGGGTCGTGTATAGAGGGCGCGCAAGAATTCGTGATGTCCACACGAACCCTCCGCAGCGCCCCATTTACAGTGCGCAATCAAGGGTTATACATCGCCCGCGGTTGCCGTGCGCAGCGTCACCGGGTTTTTGTGTCAACACGGGAATAACGGGCTATAATAGCGGGCCTTAAACGCCAGCCGCCTGCGGGTGGTCTCTTTCAACTCTTGCCGTGTGGGTCTTATGCTAGGGAACATCGTCACCAAAATATTCGGTAGCCGCAATGAACGCATCCTGAAACGGCTCTATAAAAATGTAGAGAAAATCAACGCACTGGAACCCCAATTTCTCGCCTTGAGCGAGGCGGATCTGCGCGCCAAAACAACGGAGTTCAGACAGCGCTTGGCTGCGGGCGAGACGCTAGACCAACTGCTGCCGGAGGCATTTGCGACGGTGCGCGAGGCCGGTAAACGGGTATTGAATATGCGCCACTTCGACGTGCAGTTAATCGGCGGCATGGTATTGCACGAAGGACGTATCGCCGAGATGCGCACTGGCGAAGGCAAGACGCTGGTCGCGACACTGGCCGTCTACCTCAACGCGCTGCCCGGTCTGGGCGTGCACGTCGTCACCGTCAATGACTACCTGGCTCGCCGTGATGCGGGCTGGATGGGACGCATTTATGAATATCTAGGCCTCAGCGTCGGCGTCATCCTGTCGCAACAAGACTCCGCGACCAAGCGCGCCGCCTATGCCTGTGACATCACCTACGGCACGAACAACGAATACGGTTTCGACTATTTGCGCGACAACATGGCCTTCACCGCCGCCGACCGCGTGCAACGCGCGCTGAATTTCGCGGTGGTCGACGAGGTGGACTCGATCCTGATCGACGAGGCACGCACACCGTTAATCATCTCCGGCCCCGCCGAAGAAAGCTCAGAGTTGTACACCAAGATCAACACGCTGATCCCCAAACTCTCGCGCCAAAAGGAAGAAGATAACGGCCCCGGCGATTATTTTGTCGATGAAAAGGCGCGCCAGGCCTATCTCACCGAAGACGGCCACCAAAAAGTTGAAGAACTGCTCGCGGGTTTAGGTCTGTTAGGCGAACATCAAAGCCTGTATGACACCGGCAACATCAGTATGATGCATCACTTGAATGCGGCGTTGCGTGCGCATGCACTGTTCCAACGCAACGTTGATTATATTGTGCGTGACGGCGAAATCGTCATCGTCGATGAATTCACCGGCCGCACGATGCCGGGACGCCGCTGGTCGGACGGCCTGCACCAGGCCATCGAGGCGAAAGAAGGCGTCAACATCAAGGCCGAAAACCAGACCTTGGCCTCCATCACGTTCCAAAACTATTTCCGTATCTACCAAAAGCTCTCGGGCATGACCGGCACCGCCGACACCGAGGCCTACGAATTCCAGCATATTTATCGCTTGGAAGTGAATGTCATCCCGCCCAATCGCGGTGTGCGTCGCATCGACAAAGGCGATTTGGTCTATCTGAGCGCCAAGGAAAAACACCTGGCGGTCATCGAAGATATCAAGGCGTGCAACACCAGTGGGCAGCCGGTGCTCGTCGGCACCACGTCGATAGAGATCTCCGAACACCTGTCGGATTTGCTGAAAAAGAACGGCATCAAACATGAAGTGTTAAATGCCAAGTTCCATGAACGCGAGGCCGAGATCATCGCGCAAGCGGGCCGCCCGGGCGCGGTCACCATCGCGACCAACATGGCCGGTCGCGGTACCGACATCGTGTTGGGCGGCAATCTCGAGGCTGAAATTCACGCGTTGGGCGAACAAGCCACCGCCGACGCGATCGAAAAAACCCGCGCCGCCTGGCAACAACGCCATGACCAGGTGCTCAATTCGGGCGGCCTGCACGTCATCGGCACTGAACGCCACGAATCACGCCGCGTGGACAATCAATTGCGCGGCCGTTCGGGTCGCCAGGGCGACGCCGGTTCGAGCCGGTTTTATTTGTCTTTGGAAGACAATCTCATGCGCATCTTCGCCTCTGAGCGCATGGCCGGTTTGATGCAAAAACTCGGCATGCAACAAGGCGAGGCGATCGAACACCCGTGGGTGACGCGCGCGATCGAAAACGCGCAACGCAAGGTGGAAGGTCGCAACTTCGATATCCGTAAACAATTGCTCGAATACGATGACGTCGCCAATGAGCAACGCAAAGTGGTGTACGAACAACGCAACGAAATCATCGATGCGTCGGATGTCTCGGAGACCGTGCGCAATGTGCGTGAAGATGTGTTGCAACAAGTCATCACGTCACACGTACCGCCCAACAGCATGGAAGAACAATGGGATGTAAAAGGCCTGCAGGAAGAATTGGCGGGCGACTTCGGTTTACAGCTCGACATCCAGCAATGGCTGGAAGCAGACCACGACCTGCACGAAGAAACCCTGCGTAAGCGCATCAGCGACGCCGCGAACACCGCCTACGCGCAAAAAGAAACGCATGTAGGCGCGCACGTACTGCGTCATTTTGAAAAGGTCGCGATGCTGCAGATCCTCGACTCACACTGGAAGGATCACCTGGCGTCGATGGACTATTTGCGCCAAGGCATACACCTGCGCGGCTATGCGCAGAAAAACCCTAAACAAGAATACAAACGCGAGGCGTTTGAATTATTTTCGCAAATGTTGGATCGCATTAAATACGAATTTATCAGCGTATTATCGCGCGTGCAAATCGCCAACGAGAGCGAGGTGCAACGCGCCGAGGCGCAACAACGTGAAGCGAATCAGCGTATGCAGTTCCAACATGCGCAAGCAGAAAGCTTTGCCACCGCAGGTGACGACGACGAGGACGGAGGCCATCACGGCGGCGTACCGTTGTCGGAGATCGCCGGGCGCCCGGCGATGGCGGAGGGCGCGCACTCCCCGTTTGTGCGTGACGGCCGCAAGGTCGGTCGCAACGAACCCTGCCCATGCGGTTCTGGCAAAAAATACAAACAGTGCCATGGAAAACTAGAGGCCTAATCAGCCATTTATAGTGATACATCTATTGGTGTCGGGTGTCGCGGTAAACGTGACGCCTGAACACGTGATACGGTGTTTATTTAAACCTAATATTGCACATCCGTCGCGTTTTTTCGAATCACCTCCTCCTCCCGCCTGCTGACCCGTCAAGCACGACACCTTGGCACCATGCTTGCCTCCCATCTGTAGACCATATAAATATTACAGGAGGGTCTATGTCCTTTGCGACTCGCAAGTCCGTGTTGGCGCGCGCGCCTTTGCGCATACAGGTAGATTGCCCGCTATTATTGCAGGATGATTCCACAGGGTATAAAGGTGAGGGGCGTTGTTTATATATTAGTACGCAATCCGTGGTGTTTACCGCCAAGTATATGCCGTTGATGGGCACACGCGTCTTCGTGCAAATCCAACCCACACGCGCGATGGCGATACCGCTGGACGCGTTCGTCATTATCCGACGCGTAGAGAGCGCGCAAGACAAAGACGTCTATCGGATCACCGCAGCGATAGATCAGGTTGTACGATAAAGACCTTCCTTATTGGGGTCAGACTCGATTTATTCACTTTCAACAACCTCCTGCTTCGGTCGCCCTTTTGGCAGTGGCGTCGCGCGACGATTCGCCGCCGCCGTGATTTCCTCTAAAAACCGTTCACCTCCCAACGCCCATCCTTTGTTGGTCGCGTCTCGT
>JAOUGF010000108.1 GCA_029857925.1 Gammaproteobacteria bacterium | reverse complement strand
AGTGCTGGCAGCCACAGTCGCGGCCGACCCCGTGTTTTTTGCAGCGGAAGGCGGACCCGGCACTGCCGCCGCCGCACCATTGTTGGTTACCGGCGAGTATCCTGCGGATCAGGTGGAAACTGCGGGAGACATCATCTACAGCGTCTGCCAAATGTGTCACTCCCGCTGTGGCATCCGGGCCAAGGTAATAGATGGCATACTGGTAAAGATCGATGGCAATCCCTGGCATCCAAACCAACGCGACGTGGACGAAAACAATGCTCACGATCGTCTGGCCTATCGCGCTCGCGACCCAGACACCCAGTTCCACGAGCTCGGCCGTGTCTGCCTCAAAGGCCAGGCCGGGGTGCAGACTGTCTATGACCCCTACCGTATTCAGCACCCCCTTAAGCGGGTCGGCCCCCGCGGCTCAGGACAGTGGCAAACCATCAGCTGGGACCAGGCGTTCGCTGAGATCGCTCAGGAGATCAAGCGGCTGATTCCGAATCCGCGCGAGCCGATCGATCCCGCTAACCCCGTCCTCGGCCCGAAGGCCAATCAGTTGGTATTTTCTCCGGGACGGAGTGTGGAGAAGGAGCTCAGCAACCGGATATGGCGAAACGGATGGGGTACTATCAATTACAACATCGACCACACCTCCATCTGCGAGGCGAGTCGGCACGTAGCTGGTGACCTCATCACCTGGAATCCAGATCCGACCGATCCACGCAAAGGCGCGGGCCGGACTGTGGGCTGGCAGGCCGACATACTCGGCGCCGAGTTTCTCGTCTACTGGGGCGCGAATCCGCTGGAGGCGGATTTCCCAATGGTCGGGCTCGCGCGCAATCTAATGCAGTTCAAGGAAAACGGTGGCCGCTATGTCGTGGTGGACCCGCGCCAGAACAACACGGCCGCCAAGGCCAACGGCGTTCCCGCCCGCAACATCCCGCCCTGGGTGCCGATCATTCCTGGCGGGGACGCCGCGTTGGCGCTGGGTATGATGAGCTGGATCCTGGAACAACAGCGTTATGACGTCCGCTATCTAACGAACCCGAACCAGGCCGCGGCTGCCGCAGATGGGGAACCGACCTGGACCGACAGCACCTACCTGGTCGGCACCTTCACCGATGCAGGTGGCCAGGCCTACCAGCGTTACGTGACTGCGGGGGAACTCGGCATTATCGGCGCCCCCCCGAGCGATTATGTGGTCATGGACGGCGTCGCGAAGGGTCATTCGCAAACCGCGGCCGCAACGCTCGAGGTCAATTCCACGCTCACCATCGGTGGCCGCTCGATAATAGTGAAGTCGGCCTTCACCCTGTTAAAGGAATCCGTCAATTCGCGGACTCGCGCCCAATACTCTGCGATCTGCGGCGTGAGCATCGCGGTCATGGAGGCCCTGGCGCAGGAGTTGGTCAGCCACGGCAAAAAGGCGGCGGTCATCACCTATCGGGGCGCCGTGAAGCACACCAACGGCTTCTACAACCAACTCGCCATCCAGCATTTGAACACGCTCATTGGCAACTACGATTGGAAGGGCGGCTGCACTGCTGGCGCTGGCGGTCTGGGTGGCCAGGCGTCTGGTGTGGTGAGCCTCGGGAAAGTGGAAGGCGATCCGGGGGCAAAAGGCATCCGCATCGACCGCGCGATGAGCTTCTACGAGGAAGCGGGCCCGCTATTTACCGGCTATCCTGCAAAGCGCCCATGGTTCCCGTTCGGGACTCAAGGCAACTACCAGGAA
Source organism: Gammaproteobacteria bacterium (assembly GCA_029857925.1). GTDB lineage: Bacteria > Pseudomonadota > Gammaproteobacteria > S012-40 > S012-40 > CAKKRP01. Next base: position 5,181 of record JAOUGF010000108.1, on the reverse strand, counting down.
CTGATCCCCAGCATCGAGGACGGGTATCCCTATCCGATCAAGGTGCTGATGACTTACTGGAACGCGCTGCCGTACTCCGTACCTGGGCTCCGGCAGGTGTGGGAACGCGTGATGGCGGAAGACGCGCTGCCGGGCGCGGTGCCGACCACCGCCAAGGTGCCGCTGTTTGTCGCCATCAGCCCGGTGATGGGTGAGGTGGCGGCATGGGCCGATTATATACTGCCGGATTCGACCTATCTGGAGAAATTCTCGGTGCCAGGCATCCCGTGGCGGGTCAACAAGGGCACCGCGTTTCAGAGGCCGGTGGTGGGGGCATTCGACGGCGCGGTCATCGGTTCTAGCGCGGGTATCGGTAATAGAATTCCCCGCGCGACCAACGATTACACCCCGGCGCTGCCGGATACCAAGGCGGTGGCGGACATTCACATCGGGCTAGCCAAGGCGCTCGGTCTGCCGGGGGTCGGCAGCCAGGCGCTGCACAACGCCGACGGCACAAAGCGAGACCTCCACAACGCCTGGGACTGGGCCAAGGCGATGCTGGATAACATCGCCTTCAACGCGAACTCGAAATATCCTGGCCTCACCCCTGACGAGATCATCGCCAAGGGCGGCGTGTTCGACAACCCGGGAGAAGAGTACACGGTGGATGGCAAGCTGGCCTACCGCTACGGAAATATCATCCGGCTATTCGCCGACCCGGTGGCCCGCACCCGCGATTCGGTGACCGGCCAGTATTACTCGGGTGTACCACACTACCAGGGGCTTGCGCATTCCGATGGCGCGGCGCTGAATGATGGCGCCGGTTTCCCGCTGAAGCTCATCACCTTCAAAGTGGTGCACCATGGCCAGGGCCGTACCAACGTCAATCCCTGGTTGATGTTGATGTCGCCGGAGAACTACGTCGAGCTCAGTGCCGCAGACGCCTCACGCCTGGGGATCCAGACCGGTGACCCGGTACGTGTGAGCTCGGCCAGCTACACCGCCGGGGTCGTGGGCAAGGCCAAGGTCACCCAGGGGCTAATGCCCGGGGTGGTCGCGATCTCCCACCACTTCGGACATTGGGAGCAAGGCGCGCGACCGCATGTAATCAACGGCGTGCAGACCGGATTCGATCCCAGCAGGGGCGCGGGTATTCATCCCGGGACGGTCATGCGCCGCGACCGACGCTCAACCAACGTCTCGCTCCAGGACCCTATCGGGGCAAGCGCTTCTTTCTACGACACCTGGGTAAAAGTCAGCAGGGTCTAATCGCGGAGGAATAGATCATGGCACAATTCGGATGGTTGATTGACCTGGATCGCTGCATCGGCTGCGATACCTGCGCGGTGGCCTGTAAATCGGAGAACAACACACGACCGGTTTCATCGCCGTTGCTATTCAAGACTCGCGGCGGAACACCGGTACAGGGCAACCCTGTGGGTGTCATGGCGGACCATGTGAGCTACCGCTGGGTGGTCAAACGGGTTTCGGGCGCTTACCCGGCGCCTGCGGTCTCATTCGTGACCAGCGCCTGCAATCATTGCGCGGACCCCGCCTGCATGAAGGCATGTCCGGTCTCGAACCCTAACGACCCCACCAACGAACACAACGCCATCTTCAAGCGGGCGGCCGATGGCATTGTGATCATCAACGACACCGTTTGCATCGGTTGTAAGCAATGCATCGCGGCCTGCCCCTACGGCGCTCCGCAGTTTAACCGTACCACGCGCAAGGTAGAGAAATGCACCTTGTGTGTGCATCGGCTGTACGACAGTAGCGGTAAGCGGACGGCGCTGTGGCCGGCCTGCGTTACCTCCTGCGTCGGCAATGCGTTACGACTCGTGGAAGAGTTCAACCAAGCCGACAGCGGCGCGGGCGCGCCGGAGGGGTTTGCCGATCCACGCCTCACCAGACCCTCGATCAAGTTCGGCAGACGTCCCTAAATCCATGGCGAATCAACATAAGGATAGCGATGCAGGGCTAGAACCACAGGCGCGGGCCGACCTGTACCGCTTTCTTGCAGCGGCCTATTTAGGGCCTCTTGCACCGGAGGCCGTACACTGCATCACTGGAAAAGACATGTTGCAGGAACTCCAGCACATCTTTGGAGCGCGGGCGGCGGGGGCATTGGAGACACTGACCGCTGCCACAGGTGTCGCGTCGAACGTGGACACGCTGCGCCGGGAGTATATGGACTTGTTCGCCGTCCCTTCGGGCCGCTATGTCATGCCCTTCGAGGATATCTACCGCGGGGGAACGGCGGCGTGCAAGCTTGGCCCTTTGCTTGGGGAGCGGGCCATCGCTGTGCGGCGCCTGTACCGCGAAGCCGGTGGAGAAATGGACGGCGATTGTAAGGAACTGCCGACGCACATCGGCGTAGAACTCGCATTTATGGGCTTCCTGTGCGACAGGGAATCCGCGGCGCAACGCGGAACAACAGGTGCATCGGGGGTCGGGATTCCGCATCCTTCCTTTTACCGTGATTTGCAACGCAGATTCATGCGCGATCATCTGAACGTTTGGTTTCCGCCGCTAAGCCAAGCCATCCAGCGGCAGGCGTCGAGCCCCCTCTACCGCGGCCTGGCTCAGTTGACGGAGGTAGTGCTGGAGTGGGATACCGCTGAGGCCTGGGCCCTCATCGGTGACCAAAACCTCTGCGGCGGTTCACTTGCTCAGGTTCACGCGCAAGGGTCTCCGTAGCCAAATGGAGGCACATGCCCCAGCGCAGTCTGCAGTACCGGCTTACGCGCACCGCTGCAAGCGCGTTCGCCACCGTCAGAGCAATTGCCGGATTTGTGTGGAGGTTTGTCCTGAGGGCGCTATTACCCTTGATCCGGGTCCGGCGGTGAGTCAACGCTGCATTCGGTGCGGGCTGTGCCAGACCGCCTGCCCCACCGAGGCATTCCAAGGCGAAATGCATTCGGACCAGCGCCTATTAGGGAGTATCGCGTCCACGCTTCACGCGGTACGCCGCACCGCCCCTCGCGAGGGGCTGTCTGTATACTGCCGCGAGGCCGAGCCACCGCACCGCAAATCGGTTGCGGTGCCCTGCCTGGGATCGCTGACGGAGAATTTCTTGTTGGGCGCGATGCTGCTCGGGGCAACCCCTCTGGTGCTGGTCCGCGGTGACTGCGAACGTTGTCGGCTGCGGGCGGGTAAGGAGCTGTTCGACAAGGCCATGGTGGCTTACGCCGCGCTGGCCTCCGTCGTGGGGCTGGATAGCCCGGTAGTGCTACCGGCGCAACGGAGCGCTCCGGCATCTACCGCCAGGAGGGCGTTCCTCGCGCGTGTGACCGGCCTGGGAAACGGCAATTGGCCCGCCCCCGGTACCGAAACCTTGGGGACGTCGCAGGGCCCGGTTACGCCGGATAACGGACCCACAGCCGGGCGGGCGCTGCTGCAAACGCTGTTGCGGGACGTCCCCGGCGGCTCACCTCCATTGCGCTACGATGCCAGGCTGCCTTGGGCGAGCCTAAAGATCGATCAGCGCCACTGTGCCGCCTGTGGTACCTGCGTGAACCTTTGCCCCACGGGCGCGATCACCCGTCGCATCCATCATGATCGCTTGTCGCACTTCTTCAGCAGCGCGCTTTGCGTCAATTGCGGGTTGTGTCAAGAGGCCTGCCCGCAGCAGGCCATCAGTTTCGCGCCTGAGCTCGATGCACATGAGCTGGTACGCGAGGGGTCGCAGGCCATCACAAACATACGCCTGCATGCTTGCGAGATCTGTGGTGATATGCTGGCTGAGCGCGAAGACAGGTTCTGCATCACTTGCCAGCGGCGCGGCAGGGTGGCGAACCGCATCCCATAATCGCTACAAATGGTTTATGTGTGATTGTTTTCTTTGTGAATTATTGGGTGCGTTTTTGTTGCCATCGGTGAATACATAGTTGAACGTCGGTGAGGTCGGGGGTTTTCGGGCTGCGCGCAACGCCTGCACGACGGGGATTCAGGTCATCACTCATACAGGTCGGCACCGCGCCTTCATTTCGCAGGGCCTGGCTGTTGTATTACCCTTTCCGGTAGCGGCCTTTGCATTGATCTTTTTCATTCGCGCGACGGGCCAGGTGTTGGTTGAGGGTCTGGTGTCGGTGGCAGGATAAACTTATTCGCGAGCCTGCCACCGACACCTCGTTTTATTTGATGGTTCAACCTAGAAACGGCGGTTGACCGCTACTCCTATATCTAACGATTGGAATCAAATAAGATATTCGTAAATTTTGCATTCACCCAAAGGGTGAGCGCGCTATGCCGCGGATGGCACGCTTTACCGCACGCAGGGCGGCGTTGCAAATCTTGCCAAGGGCTGGCCATAGTCTGTGATTTGCGCCTTGCCCTGCGCACGCTAGAGCGCACACTCCACGGCATCCAACCGCCGTTTCTAGGTTCAAACACAAGGATACCGTTGTGCATACGGAGGTTCCCTTAAGATATTTTGCCCTCCCCCGCGTCTAGATCGAACACCCCCCGTTCCGTCGCTGCAACGCTTAATAACCTGCCCTTCGCTTCCTCACGGATCGCCCTGCGCATCAACAGACCAAAAATTATCGTGGGTATCATCCTGGGGACAAACCTATTCTGGAACACGTAAAACTTGTTTAGAAAACCGGCGATTTCAGACGCTTTTCTACCCAATACATTAAATCCTACGTTGGCCACCGCATCCGGTGTCATCGACGTGATCGGCAATTTTGTAAAATCGATCGTAGAATCGTCTGTCATCGCCGTTTTGGTGAGGCCGGGTGACAACACCGTCACCACGACACCGTGTTCTTTTAACTCGCGATGGAGCGCCTCGCCCAACGCGAGTATATAGGCCTTGGATGCCGAATAATTCGCAATATAGGGGACGGCCTGATAGCCAAAACCGCTGGAAATAAACAGTATCGCGCCTCTGTTACGTGTCGCCATGCGCTGACCATAATGATGCGCCAGCAACATCGGAATCTCTGCGTTGAGGCGTAACAAATGCTTGTTTTCGTCCGCCGAGGCGTTGACGAACAGCCCGTTTAACTCGACACCTGCGCTAGGAATGAGCAGTCCCACGTCCAGATTTTTTGTTTGTTCAAATAGATACTCCAGCGCGGCGTCGGCCGTTAAATCCAGCGCAATCACTTTAACGGTGACCGGGTAGAGCGCTTCGATCGCCGTCTTCGCCTCAGACAATAACGCCGCCCGCCTGGCCACCAGCAGGATGTCCAT
>JAOUGF010000107.1 GCA_029857925.1 Gammaproteobacteria bacterium | reverse complement strand
GTTAATGGTGCATATTTACACCATCGGCTATATGCACGATGATGATGGGTATCAACGTTTTTTCAGCTACATTTCGTTGTTTACTTTTTCAATGTTGATGTTGGTGATGGCCAACAATTTCATGCAGTTGTTTTTCGGTTGGGAGGCGGTGGGTTTAGTCTCCTATCTATTGATCGGGTTCTGGTTTAAAAAAGAAACGGCGATTTACGCGAATCTAAAGGCGTTTCTTGTCAACCGTGTCGGCGATTTCGGCTTCCTGCTCGGTATCGCGCTGGTGTTGATGTATTTCAACAGCGTGGATTATTACGACGTATTCAAGGCTGCGCCGGAGATGAGCAAGATCAGCATCGAGGTGATTCCCGGCACACAGTGGTCATTGATGACCGTTATTTGTATTTTATTGTTTATAGGCGCGATGGGTAAATCCGCGCAAGTCCCCTTGCACGTATGGTTGCCGGATTCAATGGAAGGCCCGACACCGATTTCCGCGTTGATCCACGCCGCCACGATGGTCACGGCCGGTGTGTTCATGGTCGCGCGCATGTCACCGTTGTTTGAGTTTTCCCCGACCGCGCTCAGCGTGATATTGGTCATAGGTGCGATCACCGCGTTGTTTATGGGTTTGCTGGGTTTGGTGCAAAACGACATTAAACGCGTCGTCGCCTACTCAACGTTGTCTCAACTGGGTTATATGGTAGTCGCGTTGGGTGCATCGGCGTATGCGGCCGGTATTTTTCATTTAATGACGCACGCCTTTTTCAAGGCGTTATTGTTCTTGGCCGCCGGTTCAGTGATCGTAGCGATGCACCACGAACAGGATATCCGCAAGATGGGCGGCCTCAAAAAATATATGCCGATCACCTATTGGTGTTCTTTAGCGGGGTCGTTGGCCTTGATCGGTTTTCCCGGGTTTTCAGGGTTCTTTTCAAAAGACGCGATTATCGAGGCGGTGCATCACTCGCACCTGCCGGGGGCGGGTTTCGCGTATGTGGCGGTGTTGAGCGGTGTGTTCATTACCGCGCTGTACAGCTTCCGTATGTTTTTTTTGGTCTTCCATGGCAAAGAGCGCATGGACCACCATACCCAAGAACATTTGCATGAATCACCTGCGGTGATCACCGTACCGCTGGTTTTGCTTGCGATACCTTCGGTGATTATCGGCTTCTTGACGGTGGGCCCGACGCTATTTGGCGGTTATTTTGGAAGTGCGATACAAGTGCACGAAGCACATGACGTGTTAGGTGAAATGGGGGCGCATTTCACAGGCGCGTTTGGATTTATGTTGCACGGATTGTTGGCGCCCGCATTTTGGTTGGCAATGGCGGGCGTGTTGACGGCGTGGTATATCTACATGAAGCGGCCCGAACTCGCCGATATGGCTCAACAGCGTTTAGGCTTCATTTATAATCTATTGGATCGAAAATATGGGTTCGATGATTTTAACGCCTTTTTCTTTGCCGGTGGCGCGCGCGGTACAGGCAAGGTGCTGTGGCAAATGGGAGACGTGAAATTGATCGATGGCGCCTTGGTCAATGGGTCTGCAAAGACGGTGGCGTGGTTGTCCGGGGTAATACGTCATATACAAACCGGATTCTTGTATCATTATGCCTTTGCAATGATCGTAGGCTTGGTCGCGCTGGTGGCTTGGGTTTACTTTTGGCGATAATTAACGCACAAATTTAAGGAAACGCGGATGTTGTCCGATTTGCCATTGTTAAGTTTGTCTATCTGGGTGCCCATCGTGGGTGGGTTGTTGGTGTTGATGACCGGAAGCGACAAAAACGCCGGTATCGCCCGCTGGATGTCGTTGTTTATTTCGGTGATCACTTTTCTAGTGACGATCCCGTTGTATACGCGTTTTGACCTGTCTACGGCGGCGATGCAGTTTTCCGAACGCCATGAATGGATAGGCGCCTTCAATGTCTTTTATCACCTTGGCATCGATGGCATATCGTTACCGCTTATCTTATTGACAGCCTTTTCCACGATATTGGTGGTCGCCGCAGGTTGGGAAGTCATTCAACGGCGTGTTGCGCAGTACATGGCGTTTTTCCTGATCATGAAGGCTTGATGATAGGCGTGTTTGCATCATTAGATGCAATGTTGTTCTACGTGTTTTGGGAAGCGATGCTGGTACCGATGTTCTTAATTATCGGCATGTGGGGCGGTCAGCGCCGCGTATATGCAACGCTGAAATTTTTCCTTTATACGTTCTTCGGCTCGGTGTTCATGTTGGTTGCGTTAATCTACATGTATACGCAATCCAATAGTTTTGCAATTCTGGATTTCCATAATTTGCCGATGAGTTTGAATACGCAAATTCTGATTTTTCTCGCGTTTTTGCTCGCCTTTGCGGTGAAGGTGCCGATGTGGCCCGTACATACGTGGTTGCCGGATGCACACGTCGAGGCGCCCACCGGCGGTTCAGTGATCCTGGCCGCGATCATGTTGAAGTTGGGTGGCTATGGCTTTTTGCGTTTTTCATTGCCGATCACACCTGGCGCCAGTGCGCATTTAGATTGGTTGATGATTATGTTGTCGTTGATCGCGGTGGTGTACATCGGGTTTGTCGCGTTAGTGCAGCAAGATATGAAAAAACTCATCGCCTATTCTTCGATTTCACACATGGGTTTTGTTACCCTCGGTTTCTTCTTGGCGTTTAGTATCGCGCGCGGCACTGGCTCTATGCAGGGTTCTGCAATGGGGATGGAAGGCGCAATGGTGCAGATGATCTCGCACGGTTTCGTGTCTGGCGCGATGTTCTTGTGCGTGGGGGTGCTCTACGATCGCATGCACAGTCGTGAGATTTCCGCTTATGGCGGCGTCGCCAATACGATGCCGATGTTCGCCGCGTTTGTGGTGCTATTCGCGATGGCGAATGCAGGGTTGCCCGGCACTTCCGGTTTTGTCGGTGAATTTATGGTGATATTAAGCGCGATGAAGGCCAATTTTTGGATCGCCTTCGCCGCCGCGTCGACGTTGATTCTGGGCGCCGCCTATACGTTGTGGATGGTTAAACGCGTAATATTTGGCGAGGTCAAAAACGATCATGTCGCCAAGCTACAAGACATCAATAAACGAGAGTTCGCCATTTTAGGCGCACTGGCGGTGGTGGTGTTGCTCTTCGGTATTTGGCCTGCGCCGCTGTTCGATGTGATGCATGCCACCGTCGAACATTTGTTGCAACATATCGCTAATCCCAAGACTTGATGCAGGATAGATAAAGATGATAGTTAACATTGCGGATTTCGCATTTTTAATGCCGGAGATATGGGTGCTGTCGATGGCCAGCCTGTTGCTGGTGGTGGATGTGTTTCTTACCGACGATCAGCGCATTATTTCCTTTTTCCTCGCGCTATTAACGGTGTTGGGTGCGGCGGTGGCGTCGAGTTACGTTGATATATCTCAGACCAACATCGTCCTAAGTGGCACCTTCGTCAGCGACCGCATGTCTGTGGTGTTAAAGATGTTTATTTACATCGCGGTGACTGCGATCTTTATTTATTCTCGCCAATATTTGATCAATCGCAATATGTTTAAAGGCGAGTTTTTTGTAATCGCCTTATTCGGCATGTTGGGTATGATGGTGATGGTGTCTGCGCATCACATGTTGACGATATACCTCGGTTTGGAGTTGATGTCCTTGTCAATGTACGCACTGGTCGCGATGCATCGTGATTCCGGCATCGCGTCCGAGGCGGCGATGAAATATTTCGTGCTGGGCGCCTTGGCATCCGGTCTGTTGTTATATGGTATTTCCTTGTTGTACGGCGCAACCGGCACCTTGGATCTCGGCGCGTTGAGCTATCGCATCGGGCTTGTGCAGTCCACCGATATGGTATTGATTCTAGGTGTAGTATTCGTGGTGGCGGGTATCGCGTTTAAACTGGGGGCTGTACCGTTTCACATGTGGGTGCCGGACATTTATCACGGGGCATCTACTGCAGTGACCTTGTATATCGGCACCGCACCTAAGATTGCAGCATTTGCGATGGTCATGCGGTTATTGGTGGAAGGTTTGGGTCCGCTACAACCGCATTGGCAACAGTTTATTATGGTGTTGGCCGTGCTGTCGATGTTCATCGGTAACGTGGTCGCCATCGCGCAGACCAATATCAAGCGCATGTTGGCCTATTCGACGATCGCCCATGTCGGCTTTTTGTTGTTGGGCATTCTTGCCGGTACGCAAGAAGGCTATTCCGCATCGATGTTTTATATCTTGGTCTACTCTATCATGGGGCTGGGCGGTTTCGGCATGATCATCGTGCTCAGCCGTGCGGGCTTCGAGGCGGATCGCATTGAGGATTTCAAGGGTTTGAATGATCGCAGCCCCTGGTTTGCAGGCGTGATGTTAGTGCTGATGATCTCTATGGCGGGCGTGCCCCCAGCGGTGGGTTTTTATGCCAAATTATCGGTGCTGCAAGCGATTGTGAACAGCGGCTTTATCTGGTTGGCCGTGTTGGCTGTCGTATTTTCCATCATAGGCGCGTTCTATTATTTGCGCGTGATTAAGTTCATGTATTTTGACAAAGCGGAAGACAACTCGCCGCTGATGGCCGGGGGCGATGTTCGTGTACTGATGAGCGCCAACGGGCTTGCGGTATTGTTGTTGGGGCTATTCCCAGGGGCCTTGATGGCCCTATGTTCAGCTGTAGTTACGCACTAGACCTCATCTTTACGGGGTGAGGTGAAGAGAACCTCGCCCCGGCTTTAGAGCTTCCGCGTTTAATTTATCCTCGCCCTATATGGACTTGCGCCAACTGTTCTTCAAGTAGGCTCGACTCGTGGTAAACTATAATCCTCAAAGGCAGAAAGTCGCGGAGGTGTGTAATGGCAACGACCTGGATTTTAGTCGCCAACGCCAGTGAGGCGCGTCTGTTTGAATCGACGAAGCTGTCCCAAGGGATTGATCTTACTAAAGAGTTTGCCCACCCGGAGAGTCGGGCTAAGGGTAGTACTTTGGCCTCGGATCGGCCCGGTGCGTTTCAGTCGCAGGGGGCACATGGTTCGTTTGCAGAACCCAGTGATCCCAAGCAATATGAGGCGGAACGTTTTGCAAAGGAATTGGCGAAAGAGCTGGAGGCTGGACGCACGGCCAATCGTTACGAGCGCCTCATTCTGGTCGCTTCACCGCATTTTTATGGTGTGTTAAAGGGCCATTTGAATTCGCATTTGAGCGCGATGGTGACGATTCATATTTCTAAGGATTATACCAAACTCGCCGCTAAGGAAGTGTTAGAGCATATACGTGAACATGTACGCATTTGATATGCCTTGATATTGCGTAGCATTTGTCACTGGCGACACCTCGGCCTTTACTAAGGGTAAGGCGAGTGGTCATTACTGAGCTGTTGTGTCCCTCCTATGAATGATTCTAACGTCCCCAAAATTGGTTTTGTTAGCCTTGGCTGCCCTAAGGCGTTGGTCGATTCCGAGCGCATCTTAACGCAATTACGCGCGGAAGGTTATAACGTTTCCCCGACGTACGAAGACGCCTCCTTAGTGGTGGTGAACACCTGCGGGTTTATCGACGACGCGGTGCAAGAATCATTGGATGCGATCGGCGAGGCCGTCGCAGAGAATGGCAAAGTCATCGTGACCGGTTGTTTGGGCGTGAAACCCGAATTGATCCAACAAACACACCCTAAGGTGCTGGCAGTGACCGGGCCGCACCAAACAGAAACCGTGATGCATGCAATACGCCGTTACGCACCGATCTCCGCGCACCCGTTTACCAGCCTGGTGCCGCCGCAGGGTATTAAGCTCACTCCGCCTCATTACGCGTACCTCAAAATCAGCGAGGGGTGTAACCACCATTGTACGTTTTGCATTATTCCATCCATGCGCGGGCCGTTGCAGAGCCGCCCGATCGGCGAGGTGATGGATGAGGCAGAAAAATTGGTATCCTCTGGCGTGAAAGAATTATTGGTCATTTCACAAGATACCTCGGCTTACGGTGTAGATGTCAAATATCGCACCGGGTTTTGGCAGGGCAGGCCGGTTAAAACGCGCATGACTGAATTGGCGACGGCGCTGGCGGAACTCGATGTGTGGGTGCGCTTGCATTATGTCTATCCGTATCCGCATGTCGATGAAGTGATCCCGTTGATGGCGGATGGGAAAATCCTGCCGTATCTCGACATGCCCTTACAACATGCCAGCCCGAGTATCTTGAAGGCGATGCGTCGCCCCGCAGGCGTGGAGGATCAATTGGCGCGCATCCAGCGCTGGCGTCAGGATTGTCCTGAACTGGTGTTGCGCAGCACGTTTATCGTGGGTTTCCCCGGTGAAACTGATCGCGATTTCGATATGTTGTTGGAATTTTTAAAGGCGGCGGATCTGGATCGGGTCGGTTGTTTCGCGTATTCCCCGGTGGAAGGTGCGACCGCCAATGCGTTGCCCGGCGCAGTGCCGGACGAATTAAAGCAAGAACGTTTGGCGCGTTTTATGGAAGTGCAGGCGGAAATCAGTGCGCGCAAATTGCATGACCGCATCGATTCCGAAATGATGGTGCTCGTCGATGAAGTCGGCGAACAGGTGATCGGACGTTGCTATGCGGATTCGCCGGAGATTGACGGCGTGGTCTTTGTCGAAGATGTGGAAGGCGACGTCCGCCCCGGCGATTTTTTACAGGTGCGCATCACTGAGGCCTTAGAACACGATTTGATCGGCGAATTTTTAGAATTTCAACCAGACTACGACGACTCGCTGTAGTTCGTGGCGCGGTACTCGCGGGGTCGGTGTACAACCACCATAGTATGATGTGTAGGTGTAATCAGGACGATGTTGACCGCACAAGAATTGATTGAAGAAATGAGCGCGGCGATTGCGGCGGAGTCGGTCGTGTTGCCCAGCATGCCGGATCTCGCGCAAAAGGTGCGTGCGGCGGTCGATGATCCCGATAT